>JASLHQ010000041.1 GCA_030152265.1 Savagea sp. | reverse complement strand
CAAACATCGCAAGCCCTCACTTCTTCTACGACACGTTCTAATGAATCAACGATGATGCCATTTTTCTTAATTAAACCGACGACGAATAAATTGCGATACACAAATTGATTTTCCGTCGCATCTTCTCGTAAAACATTGATTTTTTTCTCATTCGTCCGCCCTTGTTGTCGCACGTCTGTCAATACGCCGACAATCGGACGACCGAGACTTGCGAAATAACCAATTTCAGCTGCGACGCCTGAATCGATTTCCACTCCGTCTAAAAACGCGATTAATACGTCACTTTCTTCTAGTGCTTGTAAATCCGCTTCCGCAATTTGTTCACTCGTTGCGAATGCTGTTTTGTCATTGATTGCTGGATTTTCTTGCGGAACGTACAGTTCAATGTGCGGAATCGCTTCTCGTAACTGTTTCGCACACGCTTCGTTCACCATGCGATCCGCTAATGAAAATAAACCGTTTGCTAAATATGCTTTCATCCTTTTCACCTCTCGACCATTATACGAGGTATTGCATCACTTAGCATCTATTATCGAGAAATCACTCGCGGATGCTTGAGGGGGTTCAGACGCTGTCAACACACCGTTAAACTGCACTTCAATCGTATCGCCCTCTGCCATATTTTTAAACGCATCCCCATCGACATCTGCCATGTGGAACACGATCACTTTCGTCGGCGACCCGCTCGTCACGTGAAGTGTAACGTCTGTTCCGACAATTGATTCAACTGTCCCTTGCACCGTCGCTGTCGTTTCAGGTACGTTCGGTTTTTCCGCTTCTGTCGGTTCCTCCGCTTCTCGGTCAACATTCGCTCCGTCACCGCAACCTCCTAACAGTAAAGCTCCACTCATCATACTTGCTATCATCCATTTCTTCATATGAATCCCTCCATTCCCCTTATGCCCGTTTTTCAAAGACTCAAACGCGTTGACATTTTGTCAACGTTATTTTAAAATATAGAAAGTTTGAAAAGGAGGGGTATGCAATGAGTGTGAAAGAGTGGATAACGGAGCAACTCGCTCTGCGCGATTGGTCTTTACGCTATTTCAGCGAACGAGCATCGATCGATGTCGCGACATTATCAAAAGTAATGAACGGCAAACGCGCTTTAACTTTACAACATGCTGAAAAAATTGCAGAAGCATTCGACTGTCCGATGAACGATTTACTACATGCGGCCGGCTATCCGATTGAAAGAACCTCCCCTTACATGCAACAAATTACAGATGAAATTAGTAAAGTGACGAACATGACCGAAACGGAATGGCACAATCATCTTCAAACATTGGTGCAGACATATGAGGAAGAAAGTGTAACGCCATCAGGTGAACAGCAAATTGCATCTGAATTTCCTCAAAAAATGAAAAGCTTACATCAAAAGGGAACATGGTTGACGACGATTCAATCATTTTTCGAACAATTTCAACAGAAAGAACGTCCTACAGTAGAGCTCATGATTCTCGGTGGCGCCTTACTGTATTTTATTGCGCCAATCGACCTGATCCCCGATTATTTATTCGCAATCGGGTATCTCGATGATGCGTTGGCGATTCAGCTCGCCTCTCAAAAATTAAAGTTAGGAAGTTAAATATGAAAAAATGGTTACTAATTTTTCTCGTGACCGTTAGCGCTGTCGGAGCCGGGGTTTTCGGTTACGCCTATTATCAATACGACCGCGTTCAACAAGTTGTCGAGGAAATGAATACGAATTTAACATTCGAAGAAGAACGTCCAGAAGTGCGACCGATTACAGAAGCATTTAATGTTCTCCTTCTCGGTATCGGAGACCGGCCGGGTGATCCGGGACGGGCGGATTCCGTCATTTACGTGTCGGTAAATCCTAAAAAAGAATCAATTCTCGCTTTTAACTTACCGCGTGATACATATGTTCCGATTGCAGGAACGAACCGTTCAGACAAATTAAATCATGCGTATGCGTACGGTCGGACAGAAATGACCGTCAACACAGTGGAAAATTATTTAAACACACCGATTGACTACATTATTCAAGTGAACATGAATGGATTCCGCGAGCTCGTCGATGCTTTCGGTGGGGTTGAGGTAGACAATCCATTCGCTTTCGAACAGCGCGATGAATTAAGCGTCGTTACACATAAATACGAAGAAGGGCTAATCCATCTCGACGGTGAGCGCGCTCTTCATTACGCACGAATGCGGAAACTAGACCCACGTGGCGATTTCGGACGCAATGAACGACAGCGTCAAGTGATCCAAGCCGTCATCGAAAAAGCAAGTTCGATGAATACTTTATGGAAAGTTGATGAATTGTTCACCATTTTAGGCGATAATGTAGAGACGAACATTTCATTTGACACACTGAAAAATATGTTTTTAAACTACCAACAGACGTGGAAACATTTCCCGATTGACGTCTTTGAAGTCGACGGAAAAGGAGAACTGATTGGTGGCGTCTATTATCATGTCGTACCTGAAGAAGAACGCATTCGTGTGCAACAACGCGTTCACGAACATCTCGAATTTGAAGGAGACCCTTTATGATTTCTGCAACTTTATTAATCATCGGTTCTATTAGTTTAATTTTATTCGCATTGATCGGTTTCGTCGTGTTGAAATCAGACATCCCTTGGATTGATCAGGTTTGGATAAATATGATGGAATCGATTCAGTGGACACCGCTTCATTGGTTAATGCGCGTCTTTACACTGTTTGGAGATATTTTATTTTTATCGATTCTCGTGCTCGCTTGCATGCTTTATTTCATTAAATACAACAAAAGGAAACATGTGATTGCACTCGGGATGAGTTATGCGGGATATATTTTCGTCAATCAAGTGTTTAAACGTATCATCGATCGTGAACGTCCGCCTGTCGAGCGCATCGTGGAAGTGACAGGTTCTAGTTTTCCAAGTGGACATACGATGGGGGCTTTTGCGATTTATGGGACATTGCTCGTTTTCGTACTCGCCTCTAAAAAAATGCAACCTGTTCAAAAGTGGCTCATTCCACTTCTTGCTACTCTTCCTTTCGCTGTCGCCTTAAGCCGAAATTACTTAGGCGCTCATTATGCGACTGACGTGTTAGCCGCCGCTTTTTTAAGCATTACCGTCATTTGTTATACGCTCGCTTTACCTATTTTCAAAAAGAAAAAGTCACAGTCTTCCGAGTAATCGGCGAAGACTGTGACTTCTTTTATGTGAAAATATGGCGTTGAACGTACGTCGTCACTCCTCGAATCATCCAAAACAATGCGACTACTGCCCAAACAATGTATGTCAACGGAACGAAGAAGAAAAATGGCTCATGCACAATTCCATTCGTATCCATATAACTCGTCATCACATGCGTAAACAACATCATTCCACTCAAGACGAGCAAGAAAAAAGTCCACCCTAAATGTACACGCATGAATATCCCTTCTTTCTTTCACTTCATATCTAAAAGGACGCATCGCTTTTCCAAAAGTTGCAAAAGTTCGTCTTTCACCTACTTCATTTCATTGCGACGAACGCTAGACATGGTATACTGAAAGACAGCTTATATGATAGAAGGAGTTTGATGATATGATTCGCTTCCCGACCCGCGGTGGCCGCATTATTAAAACGGGAATTGCTGCGTTTTTAACCGCTTTTATATGCGATATGCTCGGTTGGTCCCCAGCATTCGCTGTCATTACGGCCATCGTTACAATCGAACCGACCGTATCGGACTCCATTCGAAAAGGATTCGTCCGCTTTCCCGCTTCCGCCATCGGAGCTTTTTATACGGTGACGTTCGTGTCGATTTTTGGCCACGCACCGATTACATACGCATTGTCCGCTGTATTGACGATTGCGACGAGTTATAAATTAAAATTACATGACGGATTGTTAGTCGCGACATTGACAGCAGTCGCGATGGTTGATGCGGTACAAGGTGAGTTTTTAACCTCTTTCGGCGTCCGCCTCGGAGCGACGACGATTGGACTACTCGTTTCCACAGCGGTCAATATGTTCGTGCTTCCTCCTGACTACACGAGAGAAATCGACTCGCGTATCGTCCGGATTCAAAAAAATATGAATGCCCTTCTTCGTTG
>JASLHQ010000028.1 GCA_030152265.1 Savagea sp. | reverse complement strand
CCATTCGAACTGCTCTAGCAATTTGTAAGCATTTGGATTGTCGTCTTTAAATCCTTTACGTGTCATCGTGTTGATTGTTTCTTCATCACCGAACACGCCTTTCGGATCTTCTAAATATTTTAAGTCATATTTAGCGAATTTCCAGTGTGGTGTCCATCCTGTTACGATGATTGGCTCTTCGTTTTTCACCGCTTCACCGAGCGCTGTCGCCATCGCACCACTTGATGATGCTTGAACGTCCCAGCCTTCTAAATCATATTCGTCTACCGCATTTTCTGCCGCTTTGAATACACCTGCACCTGGTTCAATTCCTGTAATTGTATAGTTGACTGCTTCACTTACTGAAGTTTCAGCACTTGAGCCATCCGTATTTCCTTCTTCTTTTGCGTTGTCATCTGAACTACATCCTGCGATAACGAGTGATAATGAGAGTCCAGCTACTAAGCCGAAACGCTTTAATCCTGTTGTTAACAAATCATCCATCTCCTTTAAAATTTTTATATGAAACTTTTCAATAGAAAAGTGTTCATGACGTTTTTTTCTTATTTTTATTAATGTTTTGTGCTAAACGGTCGACAATAATCGCTAAAATAACGATACCGAGACCTGCTGCGAATCCTGGTCCGACTTGAGCACGTTGCAAGGCACTCAACACTTCACTTCCGAGACCTGGCGCACCGATCATACTTGCTGTAACGACCATTGATAAAGCGAGCATAATCGTTTGGTTCACACCTGCCATCATCGTTGATTTCGCCATTGGCAATTCCACTTTGAACAATTTTTGTCCAGGTGTACAACCGAAAGCATCCGCCGCTTCCACTAACTCCGTCGACACTTGACGAATTCCTAAATTCGTCATACGCACAGTAGGTGGTGTCGCGAAAATGAGTGATGCGAACACCCCTGGCACCATTCCGATTCCGAAAAAGGCAACCGCTGGAATTAAGTAAACGAACGCTGGCATCGTCTGCATAAAGTCTAAAACAGGTGTAATAATCGCTTCTGCGACTTTACTTTTCGCCATTAAAATACCGAGCGGAATCCCGATGACGACTGATAAAACACTCGACACTAATACGAGCGTGAACGTATCGATCAATTGGCTCCAGAACCCTTGGTTATAAATGAGCCAAAGTCCGAATACCGAGAATGTCGCTAAGCCGAATTTTTTACCCGTAATGAAAAATGCGAGTAAGGCGACGAGAATGATGACGACGACGGGTGGAATAGCTTCCATCGCGTCGGATAAGCCATTTAAAGCTTCTTTTCCGTCTTTTTTCAAATAACCGAAAATCCCTGAAAATGCATCTGTCATCCAATCGACGAAGTCTTTCGTTTTCTCTGCGATTGGAATACGAGGAGCGAAGTCTAAAATACTAGACATTCATATTCACCTCTCCTTCTTCCGATAATGCGGCGATTACAGCACCGCGGACGAGCACGCCTAATAGACGCCCTTCTTCCGTCACCGCAATCGGTAAAGGTGAATCGTGAATGACATTGAAAATATCACTCATCGGTAAATCTTTATCGACTGTTGGAATGTCTGTAATGAGCACATCACGTAATTCTTTTTTCTCTTTAATTGCTTCACTTGCCGCATCAGCTGTCACATACCCGACGAGATGTCGTTTGCTGTCTACGACATACACACCCGAGATCCCTTCTTCACGCATACGCTCTAATGCGACACGCGGTCCGTGGTTATCGACGTTGATCATTTCAGGACGGTTCATAATATGTTGAGCCGTTAACACTTTCGAACGGTCAACATCTTCTACGAACTTCTCAACATATGCGTTTGCTGGATTCATTAAAATTTCTTCCGGTGTACCAATTTGAACGATGACACCGTCACGCATTAAAGCGATGCGGTCTCCGATACGGAGCGCTTCGTCTAAATCATGGGTAATGAATAAAATCGTGCGAGCCATATGCGCTTGAAGATCGACGAGTTCGTCTTGCATATCTTTACGAATGAGAGGATCTAAAGCGGAGAATGCTTCGTCCATCAAGAGAACATCCGGATCATTTGCTAATGCACGTGCCAACCCGACACGCTGCTGCATACCGCCTGATAATTGATCAGGATATTGATGGATATAGTTTCCTAATCCGACGAGTTCTAACGCTTCTTGCGCTTTTTTCTCGCGCTCTGCTTTCGCTACTTTCTGAACTTCCAAACCGAACGCTGCGTTCTCAAGCACTGTTCGATGCGGAAAGAGCGCGAAACTTTGGAATACCATTCCGAGCTTTTTGCGTCGAATGTCACGCAAAGTTGCTTTATCTGCTTTTGCTAAATCTTGTCCACCGATGACGATACTGCCTTCCGTCGGCTCAATGAGTCGGTTAATTAAACGAATGAGTGTAGACTTACCGCTACCGGAAAGTCCCATAATGACAAAAATTTCACCAGGATACACTTCAAAATTCGCTCGATTGACACCGACTGTATCTCCTGTTTCTTTTAAAATTTGTTCTTTCGTTTTTCCCTCCTCTAGTAACTGGACACTTTGTTTAATTCGTGTCCCGAAAACCTTAGAAAGATTTTCGACTTTTATAATTGGTTCCACACACATCAACTCCGAAAATATTTGATTTTTTTATTAAATTTCAGTCTGATTAGCAATGTTATACGAAAGAAATTGAGATGTCAAATGCTTGCACTTCAAGATTTCTCGCAAAAAACACTGTTATTCCACTGTATACCCTTTCTTTTTTATACAAAACATTTATTTAACAAAAAAATTAAACGCTTTTTATAATTTTCGCACGATTCATCATTTTGATTGAAATAGCCCCTTTCTTTCACATCTTTTCTGAACAAAATGGACAAAATAAAAAAGTATATCGAATCAACAAATGCGTTGATTCGATATACTTCCTCACCCTTGAT
>JASLHQ010000223.1 GCA_030152265.1 Savagea sp. | reverse complement strand
TGGATACATGATGAAGCCCATCGCAATCCCTGTCGCAATGCTCGACGTAAGGGGCATCGTTAAAATGACCGCAAATGTCGGGAATGCTTCGTCAAATGTATCCCATTTCACTTTCGCTAAGCCGTTCATCATATAGCTTCCAACGATAATGAGCGCAGGCGCTGTAATGGCCGGAACGCTTGAAATCGCTTGAACGAGCGGTGAGAAAAATAGAGCGACTAAAAATAATACAGCGACGACGAGGGACGTTAATCCTGTTCGTCCACCTGCTGCGACACCTGCAGAAGATTCGACATACGCACTAGACGGTGTCGACCCGAGAGAAGCACCGACTGTAGAAGCGATCGCATCTGCTGTTAATGCAACATTCGCTCTCGGCAATGTGCCGTTTTTCATTAAGCCTGCTTGTTCCGCTACGCCGATCATCGTTCCCGTCGTGTCAAAAATCGTCACGAGTAAGAAAGCGAAGACGACGGCATATAAACCGTGTGTAAACACTCCGCCTAAATCAAAATCGAAAAAGACGGGAGCGGGTGGTAAGGAAGCGATTTTCTCAATGTGCAACATATCGAGGAAATACGCTAAAATCGCCGTAATGAACATCCCGAGAAACAGTCCGCCGTGCACTTTTCGTGCGACGAGAATGAGTGTTACGATAATGCCAAATACGGCGAGAGCTGTTTCAGGAGCGGTCACATCTCCGAATGCAACAAACGTACCTTCTGCCGGTACGACAATCCCTGACATACGAAGTCCTAAAAAGGCAACGAATAATCCGATACCCGCCGTAATGCCAACTTTTAACGGTTCCGGAATCGATTCAATGAGCAACTCACGAAACTTCGTAAACGCGAGCAATACGAATAAAATACTTGCGAAAAATACCGCTCCAAGCACCGTTTGGTAACTGACGCCTTGCGTTGCGACAACGCTCGCAAAATAGGCGTTCATGCCCATCCCTGGTGCGATCGCAATCGGATAATTCGCAAACAATGCCATAATTAAAGTTCCGACGACCGCTGATGCGATTGTTGCGATAAACACTTGATCAAAAGGTACCCCTGCATCCGATAAGATGAACGGGTTGACGATAATGATGTACGCCATCGTCACAAACGTTGTTAAACCTGCGATGACTTCCGTTTTCACATCGGTCTTCATCGCCTGCAAATTAAAAAATTGTTTCATTTTATACGCCTCTTTTTCTTTAAGAGTATCAAACGTTACTATTCTATCGGAAAAAGCGACTTCTTTCAAATGCAAAAAGACAACCTGCCTTAAGATGCGGTTGCCTTTTTTCTTTCTTCTTTATATTGCATGCGTACTTCTTTGCACATCGTAATAAAAAATGCATAAAACACGATACTGAGTAAAATAATTTTTAACGTTTCCCCAGGGTTATAAAAAGCGACATTGACACAATGAACGATGAGCGCCATAAATAAAAAGATAGGCAATACCGTTCCCCAAAGTTTAGAAGGTTGTCGCAACAAAATATATTGAATGATTAAAATACAAGATGTCAATAAAACAATATGCATCGCTAATTTCCCCCCTTCATTTCTTTTAGTATACATGGAAAAGATTGTCGAAAGGTAAAGTGAACCTTAATGCTACCTTAAATTTCGAAAAATGTGAAAAATCTTAAACAATCTTCAGAAATTCTTCAGATTTTCGTCTATTTTTTCACGTATACTTACAAGTAAAGGAGAGATCGTATGAATTATTTAAAAATAGGGTTACTCGCCCTTCTTTTAAGCTTAGCGGGTTGCCAATCGAGTGCGCCAACCGAATACGAACAACTAAAACCGTATTATGCAAGTTACGTCGGCGATAACTCAGCGATGGGGGCAATCGTTCATTTAACTCCAGGGTCCGATTATTTCAAACAGATGGCGTTAACAGAGACGAGCATTACGTTATCTTACGAAGCTCCTTCTATCATGTCGAAAGAACAACAAGAGGCCTATAATCGTTGGAAACCGGAGCGGGCGTTCGCATACAATGCCGCGGTGTTCTTTTTACTCGTCCAAAACTTAGAAACGATCACATTCGAATGGACGAACGATCTTGGAATGACGGATACGTATGTCGAGTCGAAAGAAGCATTTTTTGAAGCGTATCCGGAATTGCATGAATTAGCATCAGAACGCTTAATGGAGCAATATCTCGAAAAAGCCCATACATTATTTCGTACGTCGTAATGGACATTTTTGAAAATGTTCGCTATAGTGAGCATATATTATGAAAGTCAGGGGTGAAGTGTGCAGATGATTCAGTAATCTTTTACGTCATATTTTTTGCGTAAGGGATTCGTCTGCACTTTTTTACCATCATCTTCTTTTGAAGTCGATGTTTTTAAGCGTGACGAATCCTTCTAAACTATTCCGTTTAGAAGGATTTTTTTCGTGTCCTTTTAAACGATTCAAAAAGGAGTTTTTTTATATGCTACAATTACCGGCTCAAACGATTCAAATTCATGAAAATCAAAGCATTCAACACGACTTACTCACCATCGAAGCAGGGCAAGCAGTCGGATTGATCGGAGCGAACGGCAGTGGGAAGACGAGCTTTTTACATGCGATGTACCAAAGCGCTCCAAGTGACGTTGTGATAGAATTTGTACGGTTTGACCTCCCTCCTCCCCGCCTTGCTTCTCATCTAAAAAAGCAAGTGATGGAAAGATGGAATTTACCGAAACGCGCTTATACAACGTATAGCGGTGGTGAACAATTGCGTTATCAAATCGGCGCTGCATTAACGACAGAAGCCGATCTTTATTTATTGGATGAACCGACGAATCATTTAGATGAAGAAGCGGTTCGATGGCTGATTGAAATAATTCAACAATCTCCGGCAGCGTGGGTCATCGTCTCTCACGATCGTCATTTTTTAGATCATATTGCAACGCACATATGGGCGATTGAAGACGAGCACATTCACACGTTCAGAGGAAATTATACCGCCTATGAACAAGAGCGTGAACGAAAAAGACAGCAACAACAAAAGTGTTTCGAAGAACAACAACAAATGATTCAAGATACAGAACGCAAAATGAAAGCTCTTTCCGATTGGTCGGAGCATATCCATCGCGAGTCTACCGCTTCTCATCATCCGAAACAGATGGGAGCGAAAGAGTATTACCGAACGAAAGCAAAGCGAGCTGACCGGCAAGTGAAATCAAAAGAGAAACAGTTACAACGCTTACGAATAGAAGAACCGATCGAGCGCCCTTCCCCTAACCGAACGATTCAATTTGAAATAGAAGATAGTGCGCAACGAGGCATGCAAGTCGCTTATATGCGAGATGTGACGCTTGAACGAAGCGGCATTCAAGTTTTACAAAATATTCATTTTCAATTGACACGAGGAGAAAAAGTAGCACTCGTTGGGCCAAATGGGAGCGGAAAATCAACATTACTTCTTGCTCTATTAGGCGAGCTCCCCATCAGCTCAGGCACATTATGGATGTCTCCCCATTTGAAAATCGGCTATTTGGCACAATCGGTCACTTTCGAAGACGAACAACTACGGGTTCGTGATTTATTAGAGGGTTCTGCTCATTTAATGGTCAAACGACAACAGCAACTTTTCCATCTCGGTTTCGCACCAGAACGCTGGACGAGTATGCTTAAAGATTTAAGTATGGGAGAACGTTTAAAATTGAAATTGTTACAATGGATGTCAGAAGGGTGTCATTTACTTCTTTTAGACGAACCGACGAATCATTTAGACCTCCCTTCTAAAATTCAACTAGAACATGCACTCATGCAATATAACGGCACCGTCGTGTTCACTTCACATGATGCGGCGTTTCGAGAAAGTGTGGCGACGCGGACATTTGATATGCAAAACGATCGACGACCGAAAAGTCCAAATACGGCAATACGCGATACATTAATGAACTTGGAGAACGAACAAATCATACTCATTCATCAATTAACAGAAGCAAAAATAGGAAGTGAGGATTATCAACAATTGGATGCTCAATTTCAACATATTCAAAAGAAAATTCAAACATTACGTATGAAACTAAAATGATTTGCGTATTTCGTATATGTTGAAAATAGCGTCCGTTATAAAATATTGATATACTAAACGATAAGAAATGGGGGTTTTGCTCATGTTTGAAACAACGATGTATACAGGAGATCGCGCGCAAGATTATGCGACGGTCCGCTCACAGCTTATGGCACTCATTGACGGTGAAACGGATATCGTGGCGAATTTGGCGAATGCTTCTGCTTTATTAAATCATTACTTACAAAATATTAATTGGGTCGGCTTTTATTTATGGAAAGAAGACGAACTCGTACTCGGTCCTTTCCAAGGGCTCCCTGCTTGTATTCGCATCCCTGCTGGAAAAGGTGTGTGCGGTACGAGTATCGAGGAAGAACGCACATTGCGTGTGGCCGATGTCGAACAGTTTCCAGGACATATTGCATGCGACGCAGCGAGTCAATCGGAAATTGTCATTCCGATGATCGTCAATGGCGAAAAGTTCGGCGTACTCGATATCGATAGCCCGGTTAAAAATCGCTTCGATGAAGTCGATGAACGCGAACTCGAACAGTTTGTAACCATCTTAACGACGCGCTTTGCCCAAATCATAGAATAAAACACGGCGCTTAAATGAAAAATTTATAAACGAACCTCAATTAATGAAACATTACAAAAACACTTTCGAAGTCGTACTCTTGTAAAAAGTACTGACATCGGAAGTGTTTTTGTATGGATAAAAACGTTTATACGAGCGAAGTGAAATGGGCGGTAGTGAAAGCTAAGGAAAATGTTCATACATTTTGTCGCCTACTTCAATTATGATAATGAAGAGCTTATCTAAAAAATTAGGCTACTTCACACTTTTAGATTTCAGTGTGAAGCAGCCTAATAAAGGTATTTTATAGTCGCCTTAAATTCTACTAAGTGTCGATAACCACTGTTTTGCCGCTTCTAATTCAGTATATGTGATCTGATGTCCGTTTGATTCAATATGTGCTTTGACATTGGCATGCGCGGAGCGGTACATGTCAAGTAATTGTTCGGTTTCTTCGTAAGGGACGAGCGGATCGTGAATGCCTGCTGAGATGAAGATATTCGTTTCATCGAGTGATGCAACGTTATGTCGTCTTGTCGGAACCATCGGGTGCAGTAAGATGCCTCCTTTTACTGCATTCGGAAATTGTAATAAATAGTTCGCCGCAAAGTTTGCACCGTTAGAATAGCCGATAAATACGATATCTTGTAAAGAAAATGTATACTCATTCGCCCAATGAGTTAATGTTTCGTGAAATTGAGCCGTTCTTGCGATTAAGTCGTCTTCATCGAGCACCCCTTCTCGCAATCGTTTGAAAAAGCGTAACGCCCCATTTTCATTCACTTCGCCTCGCACACTTAATACATTCCACTCATCCGTCAGATGCTTAGCGATCGGCAACATACTTTGTTCATTACCACCTGTGCCGTGCAGTAAGACGAGTGTTCCTTTCGCTCGTTCGACAGACGTATAAATATGTTCCATCTTATCACTCACCTCTTTTTGTATGGAGCGGTTTTAAGTTCGCTTCAATGATGGCGCGGTCGTTTTCTAAAAATGGCGGAAGCGATAATGCTTCACCGAGTGTATCTTCAGGTTCATCGATCGCAAAACCTGGACCGTCAGAAGCGATTTCAATCGTCAAACCGTTCGGATCTTGCATGTAAATCGATTTGAAATAGAAGCGGTCGACGAATCCTGAATTGCGCACTCCAAATTGCTCGAGTCGTTCAATCCATGCATAAATATCTTCTTCTGTCGAAACGCGTAAAGCGATATGGTGAACGCTACCACGCCCTGCCCGTTCTACTGGTAAGTCTTCCCGGTGCTCCACATGGATTTCAGCCCCTGAGCCACCTTCTCCTGTTTCATATACTTTGTAGCTCGTACCATCCGCTTCATACGTTCCTGCTTCACGGAAATGTAAAACGGTTGTCAATAAAGCATCCGTCGCTTTCGCATTCGCTACTGTGAAATACGAAGGCCCTAATCCATAAATCGCAAACGATTCTGGAATATCGGCTACTTTCCACGGAATACCTCCTGCGACTCCTTCGTTATGTTCATCGGATACGAGCATAAGTCGTTGTTTTTCTGGATCGCGGAAGCGTAGCGTTTGGCGTCCTGCTCGTTCTGTAATGTCTTCATGCGCCACATCGAATTGTTCAAAACGCTCTTTCCAAAAATGTAACGCTTCATCTGTCGGCACACGGAAAGAAGTTGTCGAAATGCTGTTCGTTCCTTCATGTGTTTGCCCGACGACTGGGATTTCAAAGAAAGTCATTTCTGTTCCAGGTGAACCTTCCCCGTCCGCGTAAAATAAATGGTACATCGACGGGGAATCTTGGTTAACCGTTTTTTTCACGAGACGGAATCCGAGGACGTTCGTATAAAAATCGAGATTTTGTTGGGCGCTTTTCGTAATTGCTGAAACGTGATGTAATCCTGTAAATTGTAACATTATGCATGCACTCCTTTTGTATTTTGGATAAATTGAATAAATTGCTGTACGTAGCGGTCGACGTAACGGAATGTGTTTGGCTCTTCCGCAACTGCGCACAATTCATGAACTCGTGAGACGTGTAATTTTTCATGTGGTAAAACATCAGCACGCATCGCTTCTAACACTTGTCGTAAGTGAATTTGTGCGAATGCCGTTCCCATTCCACCAGGGGTCGCGCCGATAATGCCGACTTGTTTATTGTGAAAAACAGAATTGGTCACCGGACGTGATCCCCAGTCGAGTGCATTTTTCAACACACCTGGTATGCTGCCATTATATTCTGGCGTTAAAATAATGAGCCCATCCATTCGTTCTACTGCTGTTTTAAACTGTTGAACAGCGTGTGGGTCTCCATTTGTTTCTAAATCTTCGTTGAAGAAAGGCAATTCCCCAATCGAAATCTGTTCAAACGTGACGTCAGAAAAAGCTTGTGTAATATGTGATGCAAGTTTCATATTGTATGATTGTTCTCGTAAACTACCAATG
>JASLHQ010000176.1 GCA_030152265.1 Savagea sp. | reverse complement strand
TTTTAAAATCAGCCGTTGAAGTGAATCTCGTCCGAGTTGAAGAAGAGAAAGGGAAAGTCGGTCGCCCGGCTAATGTATATTACTTTAATGCTCATTATTTAGCATGATGGCATAGGACAGAGAGGAAGAATCATCATCGACTTACGAAATTTAAAAACATTTCACGTCGTTGCGCAATGTTTAAATTTTACGAAGGCAGCAGAATTGTTAAATTATAGCCAACCGACGATCAGTCAACAAATTAAAGTGTTGGAAGAAGAACTACACCATCCGCTATTTAATCGCATGGGGAAAAAATTATATTTAACGGAAGTTGGCAAAATGCTTTACACACATACTGGAAAGCTTTTTGCGTTCGTTGAAGAAATTGAGGAAGATTTGCGACAGTTTGATTCTCCTTTTGGGCGTTTGACCGTGGCAGCATCTGAATTTTATTGTAGCTTTTATTTAGGGGCAATTATGAGCGATTTTTTGAAGGAAAATAAGGATGTTCATTTTTCACTCGTTTGTGCGACGAGTGAAACGACCGTTCAACTATTGCAAACGAATGAAGCAGATCTCGGGATTACCGCAGGCTATTTTGAGCTACCAGGGGTCGAACATATTTGCATCGATGAGGAAGACCTTGTGCTCGTTGCGCATGCTGAAGTGAATGCGCAGTGTAATCTTTCTTTATTGTTCGAGCAGTATCCGTTCATTACATACGGAATGGTGCCGATGATTCAACGCTGTCTACAAGAGCTAAATTGTCGGCCAAAAACGATTGTTGAAGTCGGTAGCGAAGATGCGATTAAAGAGGCGGTCATTGGAGGAGCAGGAATTGCATTGTTGAGCGATTTGATTTTGCAAAAGGAAATCGAATCAGGGGCGGTTCAAGTATTAGCTCGTTTTCCGAAACGTTTGCAAACGTATATGATGTATCCTTCTAATATGAAGGACTTTCAAAACGTGCAAGCATTTGTGAAGTTAATTGAAAAACATTGGTCGGTGATTCGACAACAAAGGAGCGTTGAGTGAGCACTCAGCGCTTTTTTAACGTTATTTTCCAAACATTTAAGTTTTTTTATCGTAACGATTAGAAAAAGTAATTTCTCTTTCTTTGCGTATTCTTTTACAATAAGGTGTATAAATATTCACTCGGTAACGACGGAGGAGAGAGTACAATGAGTACAAAAATAAAAGAAAATGAACCACAAACAAAAGGAATTAATGTTTATGTATTAATCTTTTCGCTCATATTATTTGCAGCAGCATTAACATATATCGTACCTGCTGGACAATTTGAACGAACGGAAGTCGGTGGACGCGATGTCATCGCACCTGGGACATTCGAATATGTTGAATCGAATCCTGTAAGTGTCCTCGGAATATTCAGCAGTATTCATTCGGGAATGTATGCAGGAGCGAATATTATTTTCTTCGTCTTAATTGTTGGCGGAACGTTTGGGATTTTAACGAAAACGGGAGCTTTATCGTCATTTATCGCTATGCTATCTGTGAAAATGGCGAAACGCGAAATGTTATTAATCCCTGTTTTAATGTTGTTTTTCGCATTTGCCGGATCATTGATGGGCATGTCGGATGAAACGATTGTGTATGTTGGAATATTAGTTCCATTAGCGATCGCTTTAGGATTTGACTCGATGACAGGATTTGCAATTGTAATGCTCGGAGCTTCTGTCGGATTCTCTTCTGCTGTAATGAATCCATTTACGATTGGAATCGCACAAGAAATTGCTGGATTGCCGATGTTTTCAGGAATCGGTTTGCGAATTGCTTTATTTATCGTTTTATATATCCTCGCAACAACATTTGTTATGCGTCATGCGAAAAAAGTGAAACAAGATCCTTCTAAAGGAATTTTTGGAACACAAACGGCGCAAGATGTGCCGAAATTAGAAGGTAAAATGCCGATGCGTCATACATTCGTTATGTTATTATTTTTATCCAATTTTATCGTGTTAATGTATGGTGTGAAAGTATATGATTGGTATATTACAGAAATTGCTGGGCTCTTTTTAATGTACGGGGTATTAATGGGACTCGTCGGGAAATTAGCCCCTAGTGAAATTGCAGACGCATTCATTGATGGTGCGCGTGAATTAGTGAGTGGTGCACTTATTATCGGGTTCGCTCAAACGATTTTAATTATTTTTAATGAAGCACAATTAATTGATACGATTTTATACGGCGTTGCAGCCGTGTTAGGTTCATTACCGAGTGTGTTAAATGCGGTCGGTATGTTCGTATTCCAAACAGGTTTGAACTTTTTAGTTCCTTCAGGAAGTGGTCAAGCAGCCTTAACGATGCCAATTATGGCACCTCTTTCTGAAATGTTAGGCGTTACACGTCAAACAGCAGTACTCGCTTATCAGCTCGGGGATGGGATGTCGAATATGATTTTCCCAACTGTCGGTTATTTAATGGCGAGCTTATCCCTTGCGGGAATTTCATGGAGCAAGTGGTTACGTTGGGTGATGCCATTTATCATTATGGAAATGATTGTAGCAATTATCTTTTTAGTTATCGCACAAATGATTCAATACGGTCCATTTTAAAGAGGAGGAATTGAGATGATACACCAATACGTACAAGAGGCGATTGCCGATCGTCGCTATTTCCACCAACATCCTGAATTATCAGGAACAGAATATGAAACGACCGCCTATATCGCGAAGCGCTTACAACAGCTAGGTATTGAACGATTACCTTTTAAAGAGCCTGGCGTCGTCGGCTACATAAAAGGAACGAAAGGAAGTAAAACGATTGCGTTACGAGCAGATATCGACGCATTGCCTGTTACAGAAGAAGCGGATGTCGACTTCCCGTCCAAAAATGAAGGGGTTATGCATGCTTGTGGACATGATGGACATACAGCGATTTTATTAGCGGTTGCGAAATGGCTCGTTGAACATCGAGAACAAGTCGTTCCAAATGTCGTTCTGATTTTCCAATCCGCTGAAGAAATTACACCGAGTGGTGCGGATGCACTCGTGCGTCAAGGAGTGCTCCAAAATGTCGATGCGATATACGGTTTACATTTATGGCAAGGGATGGAGAAAGGGAAAATAGGTCTCGCTCACGGACCGATGATGGCCTCGATCGATGACTTCGAAATTACGATTCAAGGGGCGGGCGGACACGGTTCAATGCCACATGAAACGGTCGATCCGATTTATATTGCTAGCCATATTATTCAAGGACTACAAAGCATCATTAGTCGTAAATTAGATGCGGTCGATTCAGCTGTTATTTCAGTGGGTCAAATTGAAGCAGGGACGACATACAATATTATTCCAGACCGTGCGAAATTAATTGGAACGATTCGCGCACTCTCTCCGAATGCCGTTGCTCTAGCGAAACGAGAAATCGTTCAAATGAGTGAACGGATGGCGGAAGCATTTGGTGGAACGGCTTCTGTTGAATATATTGTCGGAACACCACCTTTAGTGAATGATGTACAATGTGCTCGTCGCGTTCAACGAGTCATTGAGCAAACGTTCGGTGCTGCTCATTTTGAAGAAGTGAAACCGGTCATGGGTGGAGAAGATTTTGCTTATTATACTGAACGAGCAAAAGGGGCATTCGTCTTTGTTGGAATGGGGGGAGAGGG
>JASLHQ010000153.1 GCA_030152265.1 Savagea sp. | reverse complement strand
TCTCAACTTATTCACCTTGCGAGACAGACGAATGATTCGATGCCAAAATACGTCGCTGAAAAAATCTCTTCCTTATTAAAAGGCAAAGAAAAAACGAATGTCGCTGTTTTAGGATTATCATTTAAAGGAGACGTCGACGATTTGCGCGAAAGTCCAGCGCTTAAAGTGATCGATGAATTAGAAGCGCTACGCTTCAATGTCACATCATTTGACCCGCACATTACAGAGCAAAAACATGCGACGCAAAAGATGACATTGCAAGAAGCGGTCGAAGGAGCGCATCTCGTCGTCATCGTAACAGACCATACACAATTCAAATCACTCGACCCAGCGGAGTTGAAACAATGGATGGCACAACCGGTATTATTCGATACGAAAAATATGATCGACCTCGACGCATGGACGGAAGCGGGATTTGAAGCGCATAAGCTCGGCGTCCAAAAAGGAGAACAATGATGAAAAAAGAATACATCCTTCAAGTCGGTGTAACGGTCGGCTCAGAACGAGATATTCTCGATCACATTTTCGCAAGCAGTGCGGAAGGGAAACAACAGTCGATCATCGCCATCAACCCAGAAAAAATTATGAAGGCACACGAAGACCCGGAGTTGTATCATATTTTGAACGAAGCGGAAATTGCGATTCCGGACGGTGTCGGTGTGTTGATCGGTTCGAAAATGCAAGACGGTAAAGTGCGAGACCGCGTAACGGGTGTCGACATGATGGAGAAGCTTTTCGCAGAAAGTGCGCAACACGGAGAATCCGTCTTCCTATACGGCGCATCACCAGGAGTAGCGGAACGAGCAGCCGAAAACTTACTCGCGAAATACCCTGAAACGAAAGTGGCTGGTATTCTCGACGGCTATGTGAAAGATGAAGAACAAATCGTTCGTACAATTCACGAATCAGGAGCATCGATTTTATTCGTCGCACTCGGCAGTCCGACACAAGAGAACTTCATCCGCCGCAATCGCGAACGGTTACCGAACGTTCACATTTTCCAAGGAGTCGGCGGATCGTTCGACGTCTTCAGCGGCGAAGTCGAACGAGCACCTGAACTATTCCGGAAGGCAGGGATGGAATGGTTTTATCGTTTAGTGAAAGAACCGAAACGTCTCAAACGTCAACTTCAACTCCCGAAATTCCTTCTCCGCGTCCTCCGACAGAAATAAAAACGTTCTGTCGTTGACAATTGAAATGATTATCTAGTATGATGAAGTAGCATAGAATAATAAAACTCGTAATAAATATAACTACGGGCGGGCAATGAGAAAAGCTGTTTTCACAACTAATGTGGCAAGTTGTGAAGGCAGCTTTTTTGTTTTCCTTAAAATGTTTGTTTGACACGATCGCTCGACGAGACGCAAGGGAGATTGTGAAAAAAGAGTCATCTAAAAAGAAGCGTGGAGAATAATTGGAAGTAAAAAACTATTTACGTCACGTAAAAGGCTAGAAAAATCATCGATAAAAGCGTATCTCGATTTTGTATTACAGAAATATGGCAATTAAGTCAAAGTTGTTAAATTCAAGACAAAAAGAGCTGAATCGAAGATTATTGGTTGACAACACGACTCGTTATTCTATAATATAGCTATAGTACTCGTTTTAGATGCCGGCTTATGTGCGTTTAAAATTGAGATTATATTTATTACATTTTCTTTAGGAGGAAATTATTCTATGTCACAGAAAACAAAAGTAAACAAGTTTCTTGCTGGCGCAGTAACAGCTACAATGGTAGCGACTGCAGTTGTTCCAACAGCAGCATTAGCAGCACAACCTTCAGATGCATATTCAGACGTTAAGGACTTAAACGCTGATACACTTAAAGAATTAGACCGCGCACTCGAATACGGTTTAATGTCAGGTTACCAAAACGCTGGTTTATTCAAACCAAAAATGTTCATGAACCGTGGACAAGTTGCGAAAGCACTTGCTAAATATGAAGCAGGTAAACAAGGCATGACAATCGCACAATACTACAACGCTAAAGGTTTAGACGGAAAAGTTACACCTTTCGCTGACGTTCCAAAAACACACATCGACAAAGAATTATACCAAGCATCTTTAATCGTTAAAGACGCAGGTACATTCACTGGTGTTCAAAACAAATTGAACCCAACACAAAACATCGAGCGTGGACATATGGCTACAGTATTAGTTCGTGCATTCGGTCTTAAAGCAACTGGTAAAGCATCAGAATTCGCTGACTTAAAAGACGCACGTACACAAGAAATCCGCGACGCGATCCAAATCTTAAAAGATAACGGAATCGCAAAAGAAGTTTCTTCAAACAAATACAACCCGAACAATGCAGTTCAACGTATTCAAATGGCGAGCTTCTTAGTTCGTTCATACGACGAAGTAAACGAAACACCAGAAGCACCAGGAGCAGTTGCTGACGGAATTACTGCTGTTGAAGCAATCAACGACACTACAATTGAAGTAACATTCAAAGATGCAGTCGACAAAGATTTCATCCGTGAAGCAGAGCGTAACGGTGAATACTTCCGCGTATTCTTACAAGGGGATACAGCATTCTCAGATGACGCTGTTAAATCAGCAACAATCAC
>JASLHQ010000074.1 GCA_030152265.1 Savagea sp. | reverse complement strand
GAATCGAAAGGAATTAAATCGATTCGCAGCCGTGTGACGAATATTAAAGACTATATGGAAGAAGATATGACGATCGAACAGTTCCGCATGGAAATTTTGAAATCGATTTTCGGTGGCGAAGAGCATATTCAATATGCACCACTTACTGAACAAGATTTGAAAAACATTCATCAATTATCGAAAGAACGTTACCAAACGTGGGAATGGAACTACGGTCGTTCACCGAAGTTCAACATGCAGCACTCTCACCGCTTCCCTGTCGGCGGCATCGATGTCCGTCTTCAAGTGAATAAAGGAACGATTGAAGACATTCATATTTACGGAGACTTCTTTGGACTTGGCGAAGTGGCTGATTTAGAAAAAGCATTAATCGGTACGACGTACAATCGTGAAGCTATTTTAAATGCGATTGCACCGCTCTCAGTCGAAAAATTGCTCGGTGGTATTACAGAAGAAGAATTCGTCAACCTCATTTATTAACGTCAATAGTGCACGCGGTCAATTCGACAGCGTGCACTTTTTATTTGAAAGGCGTATGATGTAAGAGTAGTTTGAATATTTAGGAGGATGATTTTTTATGCAACAAAAATTTTCACAACTCATTGATCAAATGCAAGACGATATCGTACAAGTGCGCCGTCATTTGCATATGCACCCTGAACTTTCTTTCCAAGAGACAAAGACCGTCCAATATATTAAAGACTTTTATGACGCTTTACAAATCGAATACGACCACCCGATCGGTAAAAACGGGTTAGTCGCACGTTTGAAAGGTGCGAAACCTGGTAAAACGATCGCTTTGCGCGCTGATTTCGATGCGTTACCTTTACAAGATGAAAAAGACGATGCTCCGTATCAATCTACTGTTCCGAACGTGATGCACGCTTGCGGACACGATGGACATACGTCTACGTTATTACATATCGCAAAAGCGTTACATGCGTTGAAAGATGAACTTGCAGGCGAATTCGTCTTCATCCACCAACACGCGGAAGAAATGGCTCCAGGTGGCGCGATTGAAATGGTGCGCGCTGGCGTGTTAGACGATGTTGACGAAGTGTACGCGACACATTTATGGGCAGTGAACGAAACAGGTACGATCGAATGCCGTAAAGGAGCAATTATGGCCGCAGCAGACCACTTCTTCATCCACGTTCAAGGACATGGTGGACACGGTTCAGCTCCTCACTTATCGAAAGACGCGCTCGTCATCGCAAGTACGCTCGTCGTTCAAATGCAACAAGTCGTCTCACGCAGTGTGAACCCGCTCCAACCAGCTGTCGTCACATTCGGTAAAATAGAATCAGGCGATGCTTTCAACATTATCGCTGATAGCGCACATATTGAAGGAACGGTCCGCACGTTCGACCCTGAAACACAAAAGCTCGTCAAACAATCGATGGCGCGCATTTGTAAAGCGTTCGGTGACATGTACGAATGTACGATCACACTCGAATACCGAGACGGCTACCCTGCTGTTATGAACCATGACGAAGGAGTCGACATCGTTGAACGAGCGACGAACGACCTCGGCTTAAACTATGTTGAATGTGACCCGTACACAGGCGGAGAAGACTTCGCGTACTTCTTACAAGAAAAACCTGGTGCAATTTTCTTCACAGGTGCAGCGATCGAAGGACGTCCAGAATATCCGCACCATCATCCGAAATTTGATATCGATGAACAGTCATTAATTAACGCTGCAAAAATGCTCGGTACGATCGCGATCGAGCGCGCAGCTTCGAACTAGATTTCATCCCTCCTTTTTTGTAAAATATGAAAAAAGGAGGGATATTTCATGTATACGATTCATTCTCAAACGATTGCACTACTTCCGAAATACGACGGACAAAGCGACGAGTTGCATACATATGTCATTGAAATGTATCGCTCGTTCACCGTTCCGTATTCACCTACTCAAATCGTGAAGAGGCATGTTCGTAAATATGCAGGTTCTTATAACGCTCAACAAGAACGTACGATGAAATATTTAGGTGAAACGAAAATGGTGCCCATCGCTTGTCCGACACCGGCAGGCTTTGAAGTAGCATTCACCCCTACCCACGCCGCAACGAATCCTAAAGTAGCTTGGTTCGCTCCCGTACATATTTTACGATTCGACTATAAAAATAAAAAAGTGTACACAAAACACGGGACGAACTTCGCGCTTTCTATTTCGGAAGATACGTACAATCGACAATTCGTCAAAGGAATTACATTACAACATATGCTAACGAACAGAAAACAATTTGTATTGCATTACAAATCATCAAAAAAACAAAAAAATTAAAAAAAGCGCGCTCCTTCTTTAAAAGAAAGGTAGCGCGCTTTCGCATTATTGATCCCCGATAAAGTGTACCGTCACAATTTTCCATTCGCCTTCTTCAAGTTGGAAAACCGTCACTTGGCGTCCTGTACGTTCGATTGGTTTACCGTTCGGAATTTCCTTTACGCTAACCGCCATCGTCGCATACAATTGCACTTCGTTTTTCTCTTCATCGTATTTTACAATTGTTTCATCTGATGCTTCGTAGCTCATGTCGAACTGCTCGAATAGTTCCGTCATATGTTCGCGTTCTCCTTCAATTGTGAAGCTTTCACTATTTGGAGATAAGAGCGCGATATGTTCGTCTACTTGTTTATTGTTGATCGTTGTTAAATAAGTAGCAAATTGCTTTTTAACCGCTTCTTTCACATCTTCTGGAACGTTCTGTGCTTCTTCTACTTCGCCACCTGCTAAGTTAAAACCGATACCATCCTCTTCTTTCGGAGTTCCTTCAGGCTGTGCAGAACCTCCTTCGTTCACACCGTGCTCAATCGTACCGAATTGATTCGACTGTTCGCCGTCATTCGCTGATCCATGTTCGGACCCTGCATCTGAGCTATTATTGCACGCAGCTAATACAAACACTGCGAGTATACTTACGAGCCATTTCATTCGTTTCATCATCATTCTCCTTTCTCTTCTGTTCATTATATAACGTTTATATGAATGGTTCACG
>JASLHQ010000073.1 GCA_030152265.1 Savagea sp. | reverse complement strand
TTATCGCGATCATTGCAGGTGTTGCATTGAAGAAATTCTTCAACCGTTCAAGCGATAAATTTATGGCGCGTGCACGAGAAAGTAAGATGATCATGTAAACAATCAACCTAGTAGTCATTGTCAATGACTGCTAGGTTTTTTCATTCTATAATATATGTTGGGATTTTCAGACGATAGATAAGCATTCATTATGTTGAACAATTGAAAAATAGAAAAAGGTTAAAATTCTTCGATAGAAAGAATGTTTTTTAGTTTAAATGAAAAGGGGATGACTAGCGAAATATCCGTAAGGTCATACGTTCGACCGTAGTATGTTAGAAGGGGAGGCGGATATAAATGACTTATCAAACATATGATGTACTACAAATGGCAGAACATTACAAAGAGTTAAATCAAGAGTTGAAAGAAGATTTATCGGTGTTAGAAAAAGAAGAGCGTAGATTGCGGGCGCGAACGACAATTTTTCAAGAAATCGCTCAAGAAAAGGAAATTGTTGAAGCGATTCAAGAAGAATTTGCTCATTATGAAAGAGAGTTAGCTATTGTTGAGCAACATATTAAAGAAAAAGAGCAAGCGTATGAAACGAATGAAGTTATTATTGGGAAGCTGAAACAATTGTTGTAATGGGACAGAGAGAGTGCGAAGGAGCATTCTCTCTTTTTTTGTTCGTTTGGAAGTGTAGAGAATATTTTAAACAGTAGTAGTTCAAATAAAAGAAAACACTTGCAAAAAGTAAGTAAATGGCTAAAAATAGAATGAAAGGGCTTCCAAAAAGAAAGGGGTAGAAAAAAATGACACAACAAACGATTCGCTGCGCCGTTTATCGTGGAGGGACGAGTCGCGGTCTTTTTTTCAAAGAGGAAGATTTACCGAAAAACAGGGCGTTATGGAATGATGTTTTTTTAGAAGGAATTGATGCTTACAACGTATCGCAAATTAATGGGCTCGGAGGAGGAACGAGTCATACGAGTAAAGTGATGGTGATTCACCCAGCGAGTCGTGAAGATGCACATTTAGACTATACATTTTATCAAATAGGAATCGGTGAACCGATTGTCGATTCAGTCGGAACGTGTGGCAATTTAATGGCTGGTGTCGGTGCTTTTGCTGTGAATGAAGGGTTTGTTCCTGTAGAAGAGGGGGCAGAAAATGTAACGGTGCGTACGTTTAACCGAAATATTCATCGGTACGTAGAGATGACGGTACCTGTTGTTGGTACAGAAGCTCGAGTGACAGGGGAAGATCGGATGTCTGGCGTTGTGCAAAAAGGAGCGATGATGGATCTTTTCATCGTGTCGCCAGGTGGTGGAAAAACAGGGAGTACATTTCCGAAAGGGAGACAGACTGATTTAGTTGTTGGGGATCGAACGTATCGCGTTACTTTCGCTGATATTGTAAACCCTTTCATTTATGTCGATGCACGAGATTTCGGTTTTGAGTCGTTTCGAACGAATGAAGCGCTTATGCAAGATGAAAAGTTATTAGAGACGTTGAAACAAATCCGTTTGAAAGGTTCGGTCTATTTCGGAGTTACGAAAGATGAAGAAGAGGCAAAAAACAATCCAGCTGTACCGAAAGTAGCGCTCATTTACCCGAAGCAGCGCTATGTGACGACGAGTGGAGACGTTATTGAAAAAGAAGATTATGATATTTTATCGCGGATGACGTCAATGGACCGCATTCATCGAACATTTGCAGGAAGTGGACTTTACAATATTGCTGCTTGTGCAGGCATTGTTGAAACGATTCCAGAAAAATATGCGAGTCATTCATTATCTTCTATCGTGCGAGTAGCTCATCCCGATGGAGTAGTGAATGTTCATGTCGAATGGAATGAAGAGAAAACAGATGTCGTACGCGTCGGTTTACCACGTACGGCAAAACGGATCATGGAAGGACAATTATTCGTGTCTTTATAATAAAGGGAAGAAAGGGAGAATGTATGATGAATAACCAATATCGCCGACGTTTTACAATCAAGGGAAAAACGTATCGGTATACGAGTTTACAACTGCTTGAAAAAGATTATCCAAATGTCCGTCATTTACCGAAAACGATTCGCCTCTTACTGGAGTCTGCGATTCGTCAATATGATGGCAAATATATTACGCAAACACATATTGAAGCATTAGCGAATTGGGGAAAAGGACATTATACAGGCGAAGTACCATTTCAACCGGCTCGCATTATTTTTCAAGATTTTACGGGCGTCCCAGCGGTCGTTGATTTAGCAGCGATGCGAGATGCAGTAGCTGAAAAAGGAAGCGATCCAAAACAAGTGAATCCGAAAATTCCTGTCGATCTTGTGATTGACCATTCCGTCATTATCGAGTCTTCAGGAACGAAGGAAGCTTTTGAAGAAAATGTTGCCCGTGAATTTGAACGGAATGAAGAACGTTATCGCTTCATCAAGTGGGCACAGCAAAGTTTCGATAATTTCCGTGTCGTGCCACCTTCTAACGGTATTGTACATCAAGTAAATTTGGAATATTTAGCAACGGGTGTACAAACGACTCCTGCGAATGGAGAAACGTACGTCTATGCAGATACACTTGTCGGGACAGACTCTCACACGCCGATGATTAATGGGATTGGAACACTCGGTTGGGGAGTTGGAGGAATTGAAGCAGAAGCCTCGATGTTAGGAGAGCCGATGTATTTTGTCATGCCGGAAGTCATCGGCGTACGTTTGACAGGGAGTTTGCGCGAAGGAGTGACCGCGACAGACTTAGCATTAACGATGACGGAACGGTTACGTGCATACGGTGTCGTTGGAAAGTATGTAGAGTTTTTCGGCCCAGGTGTTGCGACATTACCTGTGACCGATCGGGCGACCATTTCAAATATGGCACCAGAATACGGAGCGACGATGAGCTTTTTCCCGACAGATGAGCAAACGTTTCATTATTTCCGTGAAACGGGAAGAGAAGATCTCGTACCTTTATGGGAAACGTATGCGAAAGTACAAGGATTATTGCCGAAAGAAACGGATGATATTCATTATACGGATGTGATCGAAGTTTCATTAGATGAAATCGAGCCTTCACTTGCTGGGCCGAAACGTCCGCAAGACCGTGTGTCACTTTCTCAAATGGCTAGTGAATTTGAACGACTCGTCGGAGCGCCAATTGAAGAAGGAGGATTTGCGAAAGAACGTCCCCGTTATGCGTATGATCGTGAAAAGTTGGCAGATGGTTCCGTCGTTTTAGCGGCGATTACGAGTTGTACGAATACATCGAATCCACATGTGATGGTCGCAGCAGGTTTACTGGCAGAAAAAGCAGCGAAACGAGGAGTAACACCTCCTTCTTATGTGAAAACTTCACTCGCTCCAGGTTCACGTGTCGTGACGCGTTATTTAGAAGCTGGCGGTTTACGTGAGGCGTTTGAACGTGTCGGATTTTTCGTCGACGGCTACGGTTGTGCGATGTGTTGTGGAAATACAGGGGACTTAAAAGGCGGAGTGAGTGAGGAAATTCAAGCGCATGAATGGATTGCAAGTGCGGTCATTAGTGGCAATCGAAATTTCGAAGGACGTATTCATCCGGACATTCCGGCGAACTATTTAGCTTCTCCACCTCTTGTCGTTGCTTATGCTTTAGCTGGTCGAGTAACGATTGATTTTGCGACCGAACCGATTGCTGTTATCGAAGGACAACCTATTTATTTGAGAGAGTTGTGGCCATCATCCGAAGAAATTGAAACGTATATGCAACAATTTATTGAGATGGATATGTATACGAAAGAATATGAAACGGTCGATCGTAATGATGCGTGGGATGCGATTGAAGCGACATCTGGCATGTTATACGACTGGGATGAAGCGTCTACGTATATTCAACGTTCGCCATACTTTGATGAAAAATATGCGAAACGTCCGACATCTAACGATTTGCAAGAACTTGTGCCACTTCTCGTTTTAGGAGATTCGATGACGACAGACCATATTTCACCTGTGAGCTATATTCCGACGACGAGTGAAGCTGGGCATTATTTGAGTGAACGAGGTCTGTTACCTGCTGATTTTAATAACTACGGTTCGCGCCGAGGAAATCATCACGTCATGGTACGAGGAACGTTTGCGAATGTTCGTTTGCGCAATGAATTAGCAGAAGGTCGTGTCGGTGGTTGGACGAAAGATCAGGCAACAGGTGAGATTGCGAGTGTGTATGAAGTCGCGCAACGATATTTATCACGAGACGTCGGTTCAATCGTCCTTGCAGGGAAAGAGTACGGGACAGGTAGTTCTCGCGACTGGGCAGCAAAAGGAACGAAATTACTCGGAGTACGTATTGTATTAGCAGAAAGTTTCGAACGGATTCACCGCTCGAACCTCGTCGGTATGGGTGTATTACCATTACAGTTTATCGATGGAGAAAGTAAAGAGACGTATCAATTGACGGGAGAAGAAAAGTATTCGGTGCAATCGCCGATCGATACGTGGACACCGGGGAGCGAACTTTTGATGCGTGTCGAACGAAAAGATGGCTCTACAGTTGATGTACCTGTCATTTTACGATTAGACAATGACGTCGAATTAGAGCATTATCAAAGCGGTGGCATTTTACTTTCTGTTTATGAAGAAATGCTGCGTGAGCGCTAAAAAGGCTGGAAGAGTAAAAAGTTGTCCTCTCTTAGAAAATAGAAGATAATGAGTATAGGAGGGGACGCAGATGAAACGAATTGCTGTTGATATGGATGAAGTATTAGCTGATTTTTCTGGTCATTTATTAGAAATAATGAACGAAAAATTAGGAACACGTTATACGAAAGAAGATACGAATGGAAAGTTCGTTTTTGAACTATTTCCAGAACATGAAGAATTAATGCGCGAAATTGTGCATAGTGATCAATTTTTCCGCGGACTACCTGTCATTGAAGGAAGTCAGGACGCACTCGAGCGACTAAGTGAGCATTATGAAAT
Organism: Savagea sp.; assembly: GCA_030152265.1. Taxonomy (GTDB): domain Bacteria; phylum Bacillota; class Bacilli; order Bacillales_A; family Planococcaceae; genus Savagea. Next base: position 4,735 of record JASLHQ010000073.1, on the reverse strand, counting down.
TATGATTGCCACTGCTGCGATGTACATTCCAGAGTCGTTCCAAGCGAAATATGATTGGTTAAAAGCATATTTTCCATTTTTAAATTATGAATTATTTAATTTTTGTGGAGATAAAAGTACGATTCGCGCAGACTATTTAATCGACGACTCGCCGAAACAATTAGCACGCTTCGGTGAAGGTGGCGTCATGTTTACAGCGGCGCGCAATATCGAAGAAGATTATCCCGTGCGTTGTACAGGTTGGGAAGAAGTCGAAGCGTATTTCATGAATGAATTAAAAAAATAAGAAAAAATCCGAGCGATTCGTCACTCGGATTTTTTTGTTTTACGCAATTCATTTTTTAATTGTTTTTGAATCTCCCGAAGTTCTTCTTCGTCAGGGACATAATACCAAATATTGTTGATCATCGCCCCGCCTTCTTCCTCAAAAGAAAGTTGGCGAATGTCGTTTGTTGCGTCGATATAATGTTTTTGTAAGTACATCATTTCATCGAACGTTAAATTCGTTTTTACATTTGAGCTGACCGCATCAAACAGTGAACGATAACGTAAAACGCTCTGTACAGAAGTTCCTTTTTCGATGACAGCTTCTAGCACTTGACGTTGACGCTCTTGTCGGCCAAAGTCACCACGAGGATCTTCTTTTCTCATACGGACGTATTTTAATGCTTTTTCTCCGTCTAAATGAATCGGTCCTTTGTCGATATGATACCCTTCTAAGTCAAAGTCAAGCGGACTAATAACATCGACACCGCCTAATGCATCGACTACATCACGAAAAGCTTCCATATTCACTTGAATCGCATAATCGATTGGAATGCGTAACAATTTTTCAATCGTTTTCGTCGTTAATGGAATATCTCCATACATATAGGCGTGATTTAATTTGTCTTTTCCTTCTCGTCCAGGAATTTCTACGTACATATCGCGCGGTAAGCTGACGAGTGTGAGACGTTCATTGTACGGATTAACTGTCATTACGATCATCGTGTCGCTACGTCCTGGATCATCGGGACGCTCATCGACACCGAGTAAAAGAATGGCGATCGGCTCTTTATTTTTTAGTTTTGTGTTCGGAGTAAAGCCGAGTGGGTCGTGGATATCTTTTGCAAGTTGTTTACTTTCGAAATAAAAAAATGTAAGCATCGCTCCTATAATGAATAGAAGGATAAAAATAGCCCATAATATCCATCGCATCGGCGATTTTTTTCGTTTGTCTTTTCTCTTCTTCATTATTGTACCTACCTTATATCACTTTTACTTTCTTCTTATTAGACGTTTCGGTCATTAAAAAGTTTGTCTACTCAGAAAAGAAACGTTTCTTTGTTCGAAGTTTTCGTATAATCCGCTGTCTTCTTTTCTGAATAGCCGCTGGAGTCACTCGCTCTTTGGCAGCAATTTCTTTATATGAATACCCAGCAATGTATAAATTATACAGCAATTGACGTTCGTTTAGTTGTAATTCGTTCAATAATTCATCGATTGTGAAAGTGTCATCATACGTAATACTCGGAGTCACTTCTTCAAGGATGTGATCTTCGGTAGAAACTTCAGGGATCGAACGGTTTTGCCGATTCATCTCATCGAGCATCGCGCCATAAATGGAACGGTAAGCAAAAGGTGCAAAGTGTCCTCGTGAGTCATCGTATCGTTGAAATGCTTGCCAAAGAGCAATTTGTCCAACTTGGTGAAAATCTTCGTAGTTTTTATAAATCGATAATTTTCGCATAATCGAAAAAATCATCGGTTCGTATTTGTTGATGAGTTGTTCAATCGTCACGATTAATTCCTCCAACGCATCGTGCACGAGCAAAAATTTCCTAGGTGACGTTATCGTAAAAAAAGGAAGAAGGGAAAGCGAACCTATGAAAGTGAACGATGAAAGCGGATGTTTGAAAAATGAAGCGTGATTTTTAAAGAAAGAAACAAAATAATTGAAAAAAGATGATAAATTCGATAAAAATATGTGTGAGGAGGGATCATATGCGGATCGATCATCGAACGTATGCGGTCATTCCTTCGTTTATCGAGCCGTATCGTTCAGAAATTATTACGGAAAAAGGGCGCTTTTTCTCAGAAAAACTTCCGCTACAATTAATGGAAGCGAAATGTTTAGAAACTTTTTCAACAGTAGAAGGACGAAGAAGAGCAGTACAACATCATTTATCATTTGAGAAAAAAACACCGATTTTATTAGAACCTTGTACGATCGGTGCTTTTCCGACACATTCGATTGAACATCCGGAATGTATGTACATTTTTCAACACCCGCTGCAAATCGAAGAAAAAAGTTCGATGAACCGACTTCATTTTCCGAATGGAGATATGCTCGACGTTTCTGTCTCGATGTATATTTTGCAGTCACAATATGCACGTCTCCATATGATGCTGTCATATTGTCAGCAGTTTTATAAGAAGCCTTACACACCGACTCAGACGTTCACGATACTACCAAGAAAGAATTGTCAGAAAAATAAATAATTGAGAAAGAGCGCCCCCATCGGTGTGTAAGCGTATCCATTAAAAACAGATATGTGTGAATTGACTAAAAACTTTGAAAATGCTGTTGACAACAATTTCAATACGGGCTATGATATTCATCAATCCACTCGAATAATTTGATTTGTCAAACAATTCAGGCGAATGTATTATTCACGGAGTAAGGTAGTGGAACTGTTTGTGAAGTGGGGAGAGATTACGATGCCAAAAGATGAAAAGAACGAAGTCGTAGAACCTCAAAAATTGCGTAGTGACATGATTACAAAAGGAATTGATCGTGCACCGCACCGTAGTTTATTGTATGCGACAGGCGTAAAATTAGAAGACATGAACAAACCGTTTATTGGGGTTTGTAACTCATATATAGATATTATTCCAGGACATATGCATTTAGATACGTTTGCAGATGTCGTAAAAGATGAAATTCGTAAAGCTGGAGGCGTCCCGTTCGAGTTTAATACGATCGGTGTCGACGACGGTATTGCGATGGGGCATATCGGGATGCGTTATTCACTTCCGAGTCGTGAATTGATTGCCGATTCCGCGGAAACAGTTATTAACGCACACTGGTTTGACGGAGTGTTTTACATTCCAAACTGTGACAAAATTACACCGGGGATGCTCATGGCATCTGTTCGAACGAACGTCCCGTCTATTTTTGTTACAGGAGGACCGATGGAAGGCGGCGTATCATCAAAGGGGGAGCCACTTTCACTCGCTTCAGTTTTTGAAGGGGTCGGTTCATATAAAGAGGGGAATATGTCGGAAGAAGAACTTCTCGACATTGAACAAAACGCATGTCCTACATGTGGATCTTGTTCAGGAATGTTCACAGCAAACTCAATGAATACATTGACAGAAATGCTTGGTATGACGATTCCAGGGAACGGAACGATCGTCGCAACGAGTAAGGAGCGTCACCGACTCATTCGAGAAGGTGTCCAACACTTAATGCGTATGATCAAAGAAGATGTGAAACCACGAGATATCATTACGAAAGAAGCAATCGATGATGCATTCGCTCTCGACATGGCGATGGGTGGTTCAACAAATACGGTTTTACATACGTTAGCAATTGCTCATGAAGCAGAGATTGACTACGATATGGAAGATATTAATAAAGTAGCGGAACGAATTCCGTACTTAGCAAAAATTAGTCCAGCGTCAAATTATTCGATGCATGACATTCATTTAGCTGGAGGCGTCAGTGCAATCGTGAAGGAGCTCGCATCTATTGATGGAGCGATTCATAAAGATCGTATGACGGTTACAGGAAAAACGATTTATGAAAATGTCGAAGATGCTGAAATTACGAACGATGAAGTCATTCGTCGAAAAGAAAATGCCTATAGCCCAGTCGGTGGACTTTCTGTATTATTCGGAAATATCGCACCAGACGGCGGCGTCATTAAAGTAGGTGGTGTTGATCCATCAATTAAAGTCTTTGAAGGAGAAGCAATTACGTTTAACTCTCAAGAAGAAGCGATTGAAGGAATCGATAACGGCACAGTTCGTTCCGGACACGTCGTCGTCATTCGTTATGAAGGACCAAAAGGTGGACCAGGAATGCCAGAAATGCTTGCACCGACATCATCAATCGTCGGACGAGGGCTCGGAAAAGAAGTCGCACTTATTACAGACGGCCGATTTTCAGGAGCATCACGCGGTATTTCGATCGGACATATTTCACCAGAAGCTGCAGAAGGTGGACCAATTGCATTAATCAATGATGGGGATAAGATCGTGATCGATCTACCAAATCGTACGATCAATGTCGTCGGGGTAAGCGAAGAAGAATTAGAAGAACGTCGCAAACAGTTGCCACCATTTGAACCGAAAGTGAAAAAAGGATATTTAGCTCGTTACTCAAAACTTGTCACTTCAGCAAGTACAGGCGGAGTAATGAAAATTTAATAGATTGCGTAGATGAGGGAAAAGGACGAAGGTTCGTATTTTCAGAGAGCTAGCGGGTGGTGTGAGCTAGTAATGCACTTCTTCCGACATCTCCTCGGAGCAGACTTGTTGAAAGGAAACGATTAGATAAGTCCGGGCTACGGCTCGTTAACGTAGAATTGTTTGAAAATTTCGCAAACAATTCGCAAAAAGGCAATGTAGATTACATTGCGAAGTAGGGTGGTACCATGAAGCTTTTTCATCCCTATGTAGAGGAAACTTTACGTAGGGAGGAGAGAGCTTTTTTTTATACGAAAAGATGAGAAGGAGGAGTTTGCAAATG
>JASLHQ010000226.1 GCA_030152265.1 Savagea sp. | reverse complement strand
AATGAAAATAAAAAATTTTTCAAAAAAATTAAACAAAAAGGTTGTATTTATATTCATCCGGGTGTATGATTAAAAGCATCTTGTAACACACGAGGGAGCGATTAGGATGAAAACAAAGAAAAATGTAATTATTATCGGAGCAGCAGGACGTGACTTCCATAACTTTAATACATATTACCGAGACAATGAGGACTACAACGTTGTAGCTTTCACAGCAGCACAAATTCCGGATATCGATGGACGTAAATACCCAGCAGAATTAGCAGGAGATTTATATCCGGAAGGGATTCCAATTTTTGCGCAAGAGCAATTAGAAGAATTAATTCATAAATACGATGTCGATGACTGCGTATTCGCTTATAGTGACCTGCATTATACGAAAGTGATGCAAATTGGAGCACTCGTCAACTCAGCAGGCGCAAATTTCCAATTACTTGGTTTAAAAGATACGCAAATTAAAAGTAATAAACCGGTTATCTCTGTTTGTGCGACACGTACAGGAACAGGAAAAAGCCAAACATCACGTAAAGTCGTGGAAACATTGTTAGACCACGGATTGAAAGTAGTTGCGGTACGTCACCCGATGCCATACGGTGATTTAGTAGCACAACGTGTGCAACGTTTCGCAACGGTGGAAGATTTGCAAAAACATAATTGTACGATTGAAGAGATGGAAGAGTATGAGCCACATGTAGAGCGTGGAAATATCATTTATGCAGGTGTTGACTATGCAGATATTTTAGCAGCGGCAGAAGAAGACCCGGATGGCTGTGACGTCATATTATGGGATGGCGGAAACAACGACTTCTCATTTTACGTTCCGGACTTAGCTATTACAGTACTCGACCCACACCGTGCAGGTCATGAATTAGAATATTACCCAGGTGAAGTGAGCTTACGTACAGCAGACGTATCGATCATTAACAAAATCGACAGCGCTGAACAAAAAGATATTGAAACAGTTGAAAATAACATTAAAGCTGTCGCGCCAAATAGTACGATCATTAAAGCGGAGTCAACAATTACAGTAGACAAACCTGAATTAATTAAAGGGAAACGTGTACTCGTCGTAGAAGATGGTCCAACATTGACACATGGTGAAATGAAAATTGGAGCGGGAACAGTCGCAGCAGAGCGTTTAGGAGCAGCTGAAATTATCGATCCAAAACCGTTTGGCGTCGGTTCATTATTAACGACATTCGAAAAATATCCACATATTGAAAACGTATTGCCAGCGATGGGCTACGGCGCAGAGCAGTTAAAAGACTTAGAAGCAACAATTAATGCTTCGGATGCAGACGTCGTCATCATTGGAACACCGATGGATTTAAACCGTGTCATCAATATTGAAAAACCGACAACACGTGTATTTTATGACTTAAAAGAAGTGACAGAACCGAACTTAGAATCGATTCTTGCACAATTCGTCAAAGATCACAATTTAACAAAATAATCGATGAAAGAGGTATCCTTCCTTGTAGGGATACTTCTTTTTTAGTATTTTGAAAGAAGGAGGGATGAACGTGATGAATTATTTAAAAAGAGCGAATGACTTAGCGGTTGCGAACGTCGAAGAAGGGGGACAACCATTCGGAGCGGTCCTCGTGAAAGATGGAGAAGTGATTGGAGAAGGTGTCAATGAATTGCATATTACTCATGATGTGAGCGGACATGCGGAAATGATTGCAATTCGTTGTGCCCAACAAAAGCTTCAAACGGATTATTTACAAGGCGCGCGTATGTATGCGAGCGGTGAACCTTGTCCGATGTGCTATGCGGCGATGGCATTTGTCGGTATTGACGACGTCGTTTATAGTGCGTCCGTTGAAGAAGCGGCAGAGAGTGGATTAGCTCGTTCGAAAGAAATTTATGACGACTTGAAGAAACCGCGTACCGAGCGCAAGTTAATTCAAAGCGAACAACAAAAAATAGCAGGAGTATCTCCTTTGCACGTATGGAAAAAATAAATACAGAAATATTCTTTAATAGGTAGAGCGAATTGTTTCAATCAAAGGTTGTGTAAATTTCAAGTACGCCGATGTTAGTCGTAATAAATTTAAAATGAACATTCCAATGATTAAATGAAAAAGAGTAAAAGTATGCAAAGAAATAAGGCACTTTCTATTCGAAATCGAATGAAAAGCGCCTTATTTTAGTTACAGTTTAAATTGTTCGACTTCATCACGTAAATCATCAGCTAAACGTGCTAACGTATCGGCACTGTTTGAGATTTCTTCCATAGAAGCGAGCTGTTGATCGGTTGCTTGACTCGTTTCTTCCGCGCTTGATGCTGATGTTTGAGCAAGTTTACGTAAGTGGTCGGTATTCGTTAATACTTCGACAGACATTGCTTGAATTTGTTCGACTGCAGCAGAGACAGTTTCGATTCTACTCGTCACATCCTCTACAGAAGACTCGATATTTCCGAATAAAGTTAAAGAATCGTTGGAACTTTTCAACCCTTCTGCGACTTTCTTTTGACCCTCTAAAATAGCGTGAACAGCGCGTTCAGAAGCTTGTCTAACGTCTTGAATCATTTCTTCAATTTTAGTAGAAGATTTTTGAGATTCTTCCGCTAAATTACGAACTTCTTCCGCTACAACAGCAAAGCCTTTTCCGTTTTCACCCGCCCGTGCCGCTTCAATGGCCGCGTTTAAAGCGAGTAAATTCGTCTGTTCAGCAATACCAGAAATGAGTGCTGACACTTCTTGAATTTCCGTCGATTTTTGTGCCATTTCTTCCATCATTTTTGTTGATTGTCGAATGACGGTGTCAATAGCATTCATTTGTGTTGAAATGCGGTGTACCGCGTCAACACCTTCTGTGACGAATTGTCCCATTTCAGTCGACGATTCTAACATATCTTCGTTACTTTCCGCAATTTGGTCAATGCCGAGTGTCACTTCGTTAATTGATTGAACAGATTGTTCGAGGTATGCATTCTGTTGTTCGTTTTGGCGCAAGTTATCATCTGACGTACGCGCAACTTGTTGACTTGCGGCTAAACTTTCTTCGGAATTCGCAGACAGTTCTTCAGACTGTGTAGCGAGAGAGGAAGAAGTGTGTCCCATTTTTTGAATGACGTCACGCCATGTTTGTAACATGCGATTTAAAGCATCGGCCATCTGTTTCGTCTCATCTTGCGTTTGAATATGTAAAGGTTCGATATTTAAATGTCCATCTGCCATCTTTTCAATCGCTTCTGTCGTTTGTTGGATCGGTGTTGCGATATTACGGCTGATGACGATTGTCATAATAACTGCAATGATGAGTGCAATAGTGCTAATACCAAATACAGTCAATTCAGATTTCGTTACAGCATTATGAATATTTTGTTTTTCTTGTTCGACTTCAGCTTGAATTAAGCTTTTTAATTCAAGAGATGTCGTAATTAAATTCTCATTGAAAACAACCATTTGATTCGAGAGCTCTGGTGCTGTGGCATTCGGCTCTGAGCGAACAATCGTCATGAATTGTTGAAAGAGAGTCCAATATTGCTCATAATTTTCTTGCATGATTGATAAAAGCTCTAATTGTTCTTTAGAAGAGATTCTTTGTTTCAAATGTTGTAACGATTCACCAGTAGATCCGATTTCTTGAATAGCTGAATCTGCAAGTGCTTCATTTCTGAAAATCATATATCCTCGATTTTCTGAGATACCTTTATTTTGTGCGACTAATATGTTATCTAAAGCG
>JASLHQ010000196.1 GCA_030152265.1 Savagea sp. | reverse complement strand
GATGAAAGCATATTTAGCAAACGGTTTATTTTCATTAGCGGATCGCATGGTGAACGAAGCGTGTGCGAAACAGTTACGAGAAGCGATTCCGCACATTGAACTGTACGTTCCACAAGAAAACCCAGCAATCAATGACAAAACAGCATTCGCAACGAGCGAACAAATTGCGGAAGCGGATTTACAAGCACTAGAAGAAAGCGACGTGTTAATCGCGTTTTTAGACGGAGTGGAAATCGATTCAGGCGTCGCAGCCGAAATTGGTTATTTCGCAAGTCTCAATCGTCCGATTGTCGGTGTGTTCACAGACGTGCGTCAACAAGGGCGGACGAATGAGAAAAAATTTAATATTTTACGAGAAGATGCGACGGAAAATCAATTTGTGTATCGCAATTTATTCGTCGTCGGTTTAATTAAGAAAAATGGCGTCATCGTTGATTCATTAGACCGCGTAGTAGAAGAAGTGAGGGCTTGCGATGTTCATTGATTACGGTCCGTTGAGTACAGCGTATTATGAAGCGACAAAACCTGTCGGGTATTCTATCGGGGGTGACCTCGAATATTATCAATCGCGCTTAGCGAATGTGCGTGGGAAAGTGTTAGAAGCAGGTGTCGGAACAGGGCGCTTATTCATCCCGCTCGCACAAGCAGGTTTTCAAATGGAAGGCATTGAACTTTCCGAAGAAATGCTTGGGATTTGTCGCGCGCATTGCGAAGCATATCAAGTAGAAGGAAAGCTAATGCAAGGGGACTTACTCGCACTCAATCAACATGATGTGTACGAAGCGATCATCATGCCGACCGGTTCTGTCGGATTGTTAGGGAGTGACCTTGAGCCGTTATTTCGTCAATTTTATGAGGCATTACAAGAAGGTGGGCGCGCGATCGTCGACTTTGCGTTTCCGACAGATTGGTCGAATGTTCCGTCGACATCGGTCGTACCTTTAACGGAAACGAGCGGTTTGACACTTGAGAGTAAGCCGTTACAAATCGACTGGATCGAACAGTCGACGACGACTTTACTGAAGTACGAAAAATGGGAAAACGGCCGTTGTATCGAGACAGAATTGCAATCGTTTACATTATATTGGCATAAAATCGCGACGATTGAAAAAATGTTGCGAGAGATCGGATTCCGCGACGTACACGTATCGAGTGATTATGAATACGGGAAAGAACCGACTGTTCATAGTGAAATCATCACAATTGAAGCGATGAAATAATGGGAAATGTTTGAAACTTCCTCTAACTAGGTATTATACTAATATATAGATGATGAAGAAGGAGTGCAAAAAACATGGAAAAACGTGTAATTGTTATGACATTCGACGAAAACAGTAAAGCGTACGAAGCATTTGCGAAATTGAAAAATGAAAGCCGCCTCGGAAAAATTGAAGTAGAACAATTAGCCGTCGTAGAAAACGTGAAAGGTGAAGGGTTCAAAATTTTAGAAGGTGCAGATTTAACCGGAAGTGACCGTTTATTTGCCGGTGGTTTAATCGGTGCGTTCGTTGGAATGATCGGCGGGCCGCTCGGTTTATTGCTCGGGTGGACGACAGGTTCATTGATCGGTAGCGTGAGCGACATTCGCGAAGTGGAAGAAGCGAACTCTGCATTTAGCCGTACTGCGAATGTATTAACGGAAGAAACGGTCGGTTTAATTGCGATCGCATCTGAATTTTCTCCGAACGTGCTCGATACGTTAATTAAAGAGGAGCTCGGTGGGGAAGTCGTTCGTTTCACCTATTCACAAGTAGAAGCGGAAATTGAGCGAGCGAAAGAGACGGAACGCGAATTGAAAAAAGAAGCGCGTCGCCACTGGCTCAAACGTGAAAAAACAGAATAACAGATCAAGATCATTAGACGCCGTGGGACATTTCGTTTCATGGCGTCTTTCAATTGAACGTTCATCCAAAGGTCGTTATAATGGAGGGAATGATAGCGTCAAAAGGAGGATGTTTCATCATGCTACAACATATTCAAAAAATGAATCTCGTTTTTGAAAATTGTGAAGTGATTCAAGTCGATCTCGAACATATTCGAGATTTGCAGTTGACGGGCATTAGTCAGCGACTCGTCGGAAGTCTTCAAACGGGTTTTCACCGCTATTTAGAAGTGGAGGAGTTTGAGCTCGTCTTGAAAGGCTCGATTCGCGATGATGTGACAAGCCGTCTACTCTATTATGAAATCGATGAACTAGATAATTTTGAACGCATTCAAAAATATCACAATTTAGTGTACGTCATGGTGACGTATCACTCGAATGATGAAGAGCGTATCGATCTTCCTTGGGACGATGAAGCGAACAGTTGGTTTTACAACCGCTTCGAAACACATACGTACGATGAAGAGCGCGATGAATTAACGATTCGGGTTTCTCCTTATGTCGAAGAGATTGAGGAAGAGGACGTATGAAAATTGAACATACGAAAAACGCCAGCACAATTTATGAAGTGATGCAGGCGGCGTTCGCTCAATATAAAGAGGCGCCTATCCCGTCAAGTGCGTTAGATGAGACGAGTCATTCAATTGCAGAAGCTTTACGACATGGAGAGCGAGCATTGCAATTAAGTGTGGAAGGAAAAGTGGAAGCGGTCGTCCGTTACGACATACGTGACGGGGCACTCGCTTTTTCGCGTCTGTCGGTCCGTCCAGAAAGTCGCCGCCGAGGGTATGCGAAGGCGCTCATTCAACAGTTAGAAATGATTGCTCGCCAAAAGCAGCTACCGATCATTACATGTGATGTACGCATGCATGTGAAAGAAAATATAGCACTTTACGAGAAGCTCGGTTATACGTTAGTCGCTCAGAAAGAAATTGAACGATACGGACATCCTTTAGCCATCGTGACGATGGAAAAGCCTCTCCTTTAAAAACGAGCGCTTCGTTATATCTTGAATTGAAGCTATGGTACAATCAAGAAAAAGGAAGGAGTATCGGAATGCTGATCCGAACAGAAAATAGCAATCGATGCCACGACATTTATTGGAATTTAGGAGGGCTTGAACAACCTCATACACAAAGACAAGTATTGCTTTTAATCGGCAGTCGCTTCACAGCACATGTCGTCAAAGAACCTGAACATATGCAATGGATATTGAAAACATCGATGCCTGTACGTGAAATTCCACAGTTTGTCGAAGAGCTTGTACGTGCTAAAATTCCGATTTATGAAATTACAAAAAATTAATAAAAAATTAATTATATAGAAAGCGTCCTTTTCATGTTTATGAAAAAGGACGCTTTTTTATTAACTATTATGAAATTTTCCTTCGCGATAATCACGGAACGCTTCTTCTAATTGTTCACGCGTGTTCATGACGAACGGTCCACGCGCTGCGATCGGTTCACCGAGTGGTGTGCCTGAGTAAAATAAAATGTGCGCTTCTTCTGTCGCTTGGATGGCGATATCTCCCGCATCGTGCGAGAAGTGAATGACGGCAGGTGCCGTCGTCGCAATCGCTTCGTTTCCGAACTTCGCTTCGCCGTCTAATAAAATAGCGAA
>JASLHQ010000244.1 GCA_030152265.1 Savagea sp. | reverse complement strand
ATGTTCGCTTCCGCTCGCGCTTGGGCCCCTGGTTCTTGCATGAGTTGAACGAGGCGCTCCATCACTTGAGGTGGGATGCGTTCCGCTGTTGCGAGTTGTTCGGTCGATGTTGTGAGTGGCGCCGTTTGTTTCAAAGCATGCGCCTCTTGCGTTAACGTCTGGATCATTTGCTGAACGAGTTGTTGTGGTGCATTTTCTTGAATCGCAGGTTGCCCCGTACTCGTTTGTGCTGTTAAAGCAGTGATTGCTCTTTGCAGTTGAGCGCTCAACTGTTCCACTGTCGCAGGCTGCAATGTCGTCATTTGCGGGAGTTGTTGCGCAAGTTGTGTCAGTTGTGCTGGGCGTTCGACAGACGGTGACGCTAATATTTGTTGTAACGCTTTCGTCAATTGTTGCACTTGATGAATTTGAGCGTCCGTCCCTTTCGCAGCAAGTTGTGTCAGCTGTTCTCCTGTCGGTGTTTGAACGATGCGTGCGATGACGTCATTCATTAAGATACGTGTCATCGGCGTTTCTTGTTTCGTCATCAATTGTTGGAGCGCTTCTTGATGGACGACCGATTGCGCTCCTTGCTGGATCGGTGTCGAGATGCGATTGAACACTTCCGCAAGCTGTTGTTTCATCGTTTCTGGAATTTTAGCATCTTGCATAATGAGCGTCATCGCCTGCTGTAGTGGTGCTTGTAAAGGTTCACGATTCATGACTGCAATGAAGCTACGAACGTTGCTTTCTGTAATCGGCAATTGCAATTGATTTAATTGCGCGACTGCCCGAACGACTTGCTCTGCTTTTCCTTGTGGCATCGCTTTTAAAATTTGTTCCGCTTGTACGAGTTGCTCGCGCGTGAGCGGTACTTTTTGGTCGAGCATTTGTCGTACAATTTGTTGCATTTCTTTCGACTGAGGTAATTTTAGATTTTGCATCAATTGTTGTAAAGATTGTTTCGGATCGGAAGAGAGTGGTTCAGAAATGACGCGCAATTTCAGTTCTGGCTCCGTCTTTACCACTTGGAAATAATGGCTGTCGCCCGCTTTCATCGGCACTTCTAATTTCGCCACCATCTCTTGTTGGCCAATTTGAATTTGCGCCGTTTGGTTCGGAAATAACTGTGAGATTTTACCGTGAAACACTTGTCCTTCTCGCATCGCAAGTGGCTGACGTTCTACCGTATTCGTTTGAGCGGTCATTTGCGCTTGTATTTGCATCTCTGTCATCCTTTCATTTCATCATCGAGCGAATCGGTTCGAATGTCCGACGATGCTCGTCTATAATGCCATGTTCACGTATCGCCTCTAAATGTTGTGCCGTTCCATACCCTGCGTGTTGGGCGAAGCCGTACATCGGATAGCGTTCGTCTAATTCATCCATATACGCATCACGCGCCGTTTTCGCTAAAATCGAAGCCGCTGCGATCGCTAAACTTTGCGCATCGCCTTTCACAATCGGTGTCGTCGGAACATTCATTTGTTGCAAAGGCATCGCATCAGTGAGTACGTGATCAGGGATTGCTTGTAATTGTTCAATGGCACGCGTCATGGAATCGGATGTCGCACGATAAATGTTTAAATCATCGATCTGTTCGCGCGACGAAAAGTCAATCGCATAGTCGAGTGCATGCTCTTTAATGAGCTCCGCAAGCTGAGTACGCGCTTCTTTCGAAAGTGCTTTTGAATCATCCACTTGCACGAGTGCCTCACGCGCCGTGGCATCGAGAACGACAGCTGCCGTCACGACAGGACCAGCGAGCGGCCCTCTCCCCGCTTCATCGACACCTGCAACACGTTCCCCGTAGGCGTCATCAAAGGCGCATTTACGCTCAAATGCCGCATACGCTTCTCGCTCTTTCGCGATGCGACGATCATATGCGCGCAATGCTTGTTGAACTCCTTTTCTAGCATCTTCACGATAACGTGCGAGTTCCTCTTCTGTCAGTTCATGTTGTAAACGTTGTTTAATTTGTTGAATCGTTTCTTTTGTCATACGCTTGCACTCCTTCTACATAGTATATCGTCTTTTTCTCCTTATTCTCCAACAGAACAGTTGAAATACACAAAATAAAAAAGCACCCTATCGTCGCAAATAGATAGGATGCTGCGCTTTATTTAGTTTCTTCATCAAATGTGTCAAATGTTAGTTTCCCAAGTTCTCCTTGACGAACGTCTTGCACGATCATTTCAGCGACTTTACTGTAATCGATGTCGCCTCCACGTTCGTATGCACCACGTAACTTTCCGATTGCATCGAACGTCTCGACAATTTCATCATGTAATATCGCAAAACCGTAACGTGCTTCTAGACGCTCTGGATAGTGCTCGGCAATGTAACGTAAGCCGTAAATTGCCACATCGTCTAGGCTGAGCACTTGATCTTTAATCGCACCCGTTAACGCTAATTTATAACCCGCTTCTTTATCTTCGAATTTCGGCCATAAAATACCTGGTGTATCTAACAACTCAAGCTCTTTGCCAACTTTGATCCATTGTTGCGCTTTCGTCACGCCTGGTTTATTGCCTGTTTTCGCAATATTTTTGCGTGCGAAACGATTGATTAACGTCGATTTCCCGACGTTCGGAATGCCGACGACCATCGCGCGAATCGCACGTGGACGAATCCCTTTCGCCTGCATCTTTTCAAACTTTTCTTTCAAAACGAAGCGACTCGCTTTCAAGACGTCTTGCAATCCTTCATTTTGGAAAGAGTTGATGGCCACTGCTTGAACGCCTTGCTGTTCATAATGGCGTATCCAACGTTCCGTCCAACGCGGGTCAGCTAAATCACGCTTGTTGAGCAACACGATGCGCGGTTTTTCACCGAGCACTTCATCAATCATCGGATTGCGTGATGATTGAGGTAAACGTGCGTCGACTAATTCAAATACGATATCGACTAATTTTAACTGTTCGGACACTTCTCGGCGCGCTTTCGCCATATGCCCTGGAAACCATTGAATCGTCATTGTTTTTCCCTCACTTTACAATTCCTACGTGTGACATCGGCCAAAAGCGAACGCTCGCTGTACCGACAAATTCATCTAACGGAATAAATCCGACATCGTAGTGGCGCGAATCATTGCTGCGACGTCTATTATCTCCTAAAACGAATAAATGACCTTCTGGCACGACGTCGACTTCTAATTTTTGTTCTAAGGTGAAATCTTCTGTAAATGGCGTATCGTATTCCGCTTTATACGCTTCTAAATACGGTTCATCAATCGGTTCGCCGTCAATGTACAATTGATCGTCTTCATAAGCGACTGTTTCGCCAGGAAGTCCAATCACTCGTTTAATATAGTCACTGCCATCTGGTGCATGAAAAATAACGATATCAAAACGTTTCGGGTCGGATACTTTATAATTTAATTTATTGACGAACATGCGATCTCCGTGCTCCAACGTTGGCATCATCGACACACCGTCGACGATAATTGCAGAGACGACATATGTTTTTACGACAAAAGCAATTAATAATGCGATGACAATTGCTTTCACCCATTCAAAAAATTCATTTTTCGGTTTTTCTTGTTGTTCTACTTCCATTTCGTCACCATCCTGTCCGATTCCTCATCTGCGTAGTTCATTCATTCAATCTAGTTGATTATACTACAACCATTTCACTCCGCCAAACGTTTCTATTTTGTTTAGCGTCGTGAAGAGACGAGGTTTTGCATACTTTGAAGTGGCCAATATTTTACGAGTGCTCGACCACCTATTAAATCTTTATGTATTAATCCAAATTCGCGTGAGTCTGTACTATTTAATCGATTATCGCCTAGGACAAAATAATGTTCTGGTGGAATTCGATGCGGATACACGTAATTCACACTCGGCCAATCTCGTAAATAGTCTTTCTTCAAGTAAGATTCTTCCATAGGTTCGCCATTAACATACAATTGATTATGGATAATATAAACCGTATCGCCAGGCAAACCGATAATTCGCTTCACATACCAGTCTTCTTCAGTCGCTTGAAAGATGACGATATCTGAACGTTCATAGCTTTCCGCTTTCGCCACGAGCAAGCGATCTCCTGTATGTAATGTCGGTTCCATCGATTCTCCGTTAACGACAGTCGATTGCATAATGAAAGAGCGTATTAATATGCTACATGCAACGACGATAATGATAAACCGAAAAATAGTGTTCATTTCTCCACGATGACGTTCTTCTGCATATAAACTTCCATATGGCAATCTTCCCACCTCTTTCTAGCACTATAGAAAAACAGCAGACGCCGTTTGCACGATGTCTGCTGTTTCAATAGTTGTCGATTAGCGACGCTCAGTAATACGAGCTGCTTTACCGCGAAGGTTACGTAAGTAGTATAATTTCGCGCGACGTACTTTACCACGGCGTGTTACTTCGATTTGAGCAAGCTTTGGTGTGTGTACAGGGAATGTACGTTCAACACCTACACCGTTTGAAATTTTACGAACAGTGAATGTTTCAGAAATGCCGCCACCACGACGTTTAATAACAACACCTTCGAAAATTTGGATACGTTCACGTGTACCTTCAACGATTTTAACGTGTAAACGTACTGAATCTCCCGCACGGAATTCTGGGTGATCTGTGCGTAATTGGTCTTTTGTAATATCTGCGAGTAATTGTTGCATGTATAATCTCTCCTATTTCCTCCGACGCTCTTACACGTGAAATCTTGTAGCGGAACATCAGGTAATATGC
>JASLHQ010000116.1 GCA_030152265.1 Savagea sp. | reverse complement strand
TCGCAAATACGGATTTCAAGATGGCGGTATTCGAAAAAACTATTATACGGACGGTCCGACAACAGAGGATGCGCTCGTTATGTGGGTGGAGTTAACATGAATAAACAACCAATTTATATTTTAGGCATTGAAACGAGTTGTGATGAAACGGCAGCGGCTGTCATTAAAGATGGAACTGAAATTGTTTCGAATGTCGTTGCGAGTCAAATCGAAAATCAACGTCGTTTCGGTGGAGTCGTTCCAGAAGTTGCATCACGTCTTCATGTGGAACAAATTACATTAGTGATTGAAGAGGCGTTACAACAAGCGAACTTACAACCGAGTGATTTACATGCGGTTGCGGTTACGGAAGGTCCAGGATTAGTAGGCGCTTTATTAATCGGAATCAATGCTGCAAAAGCATTCGCTTGGGCGAACGGTTTGCCAATTATCGGAGTGCATCGTATCGCAGGTCATATTTATGCAAACCAATTAGTTACGGAAATGAAATTCCCTTTAATGGCGCTCATCGTCTCTGGAGGGCATACAGAGCTTATTTATATGGAAGAGCATGGGAAGTTCGAAAAGATTGGAGAAACACGAGACGATGCCGCTGGAGAAGCGTATGATAAGGTGGCGCGTGTCCTTTCTTTACCATATCCAGGAGGCCCACATATTGACCGACTCGCTCAAACAGAGGGAGAAGCGGTTGATTTCCCGAGAGCTTGGTTAGAAAAAGAAAGTTATGACTTCAGTTTTAGTGGATTGAAATCAGCGGTTATTAACTATTCACACAATGTGAAGCAGCGCGGTGAACAATTAAATCCTGAAGCAGTCGCACGTGGTTTTCAACAAAGTGTAGTAGACGTGTTGACTGAACGCACAGTTCGCGCAGCGAAAGCGTACGATGTGAAACAAGTGATCGCAGCGGGTGGAGTATCGGCCAATCAAGGATTGCGTCATGCTTTGCAAAAAGAATTAGCAGAAGCGAATATTGAATTTTCCGTGCCTCCGATTCAATATTGTACAGACAATGCGGCGATGATCGGGGCAGCAGGTTATGAAATGTACCGAAAAGGGTGTCGCAGTGACTGGACGATGAACGGTGAGCCAGGCAAAGCACTTACATCTTGGAGTAATTAAAAAAATGATCTTTCCTCATATGAAGAGGAGAGGTCATTTTTAGTTAAGCGAGAGTTGCTGCATTTTCGTGTTCAATAATCCATTCGATAATCGTATCTGCAATTTGAGATGCTAGAGAAAGATGAGAAGTGAATCCGACGCAGGAACAGTTCATTTCACCGAGAACATACTTGTCGCGTCCTTCCTCATCCGTATCTAAAATAAAATCAGCAGTCCATAGTAAAGGTAAGTCGTATTCGCCGAGCGTTTGTTGAATGAGAGGGAGATTTTGTGAAAATGATTGAATTAAACCGTCCCATAAGATAGGTGGGTCGTAACGATATTGAGCTCCTGAAAATAAAGTGGCACTAAATGCATCTTTCGTATCGGCTGGTTTTTTATGAACGACATTGAGCGGTGTATCACGCAACATGAGTAAGCGAATTTCTCCTTCTGTAATGCGCGGTAAAAATGGCATATCAATTAACATTCCATTTTCGCCAATAATATACTGCTCACAAAATGTCATAAAATCACTTAATGTATGATATTCGACATGATTGTCTTTCGCTTCTGTACATTTCACTTGAGCATCTAAAGGAACTTCTGTCGCATCTTCCGCGAGAGGGTGGACGAGTGATACACGCCAAATGCCTTCTCCTGTTGAGCCACGGTTTTGTTTCAATACACGTTCATTTCGTGCGAGCGATTTTGGAAACTGATGCGAGAAATCGATAATGTTGTAATAAGCGTACGTGTCTTCTGGAACGAGTGATGTATTTTTTAAATGAACGAGTGCGTCTTTTGAGCCGTAGCTAATCATCGCATCGGGATGTGGCAATCCTAAAATATCTTCCTCACACAATGCACGCAACATATCGAAGTATTGAGCTTCGCCTTTTAAGTTGCCAGGGTTAATGCGTGAAACATAAGCGACGGCTTGTTGCTTCACATATTCAAAAATGTCATCGCGCTTTTCGACGTCAAAGAAAATGACTTCTGCTTCATATCCTTTTTCTTGAAGGGCATAAACCATCGGCATCGTATCGGGTCGATGTCCGTCAGGTCCTTTATCTGATCCGCCTTTCACTTCGAAAAAAATCACTTTTTTACTCATATCGCTTCCTCCTCATAGTATGTAGTCATCTATAATATAAGAGGTTTTATGAGAAGTAGATATACATAAATTGTAAAAGAAATGTAAAAATAACGCGACAGCAAAAGAGCTATCGCGTTATTTTATTATTCCATTTGTTCGAGCTGTTCGGTTGCTTCTAACCATTGTTCGCTCAGTGCATCATGTTGTTCTTGCTGTGCATCAATCGTCGTTTGAAGTTCAATCAGTTGCTCATGATCGTTTGCAAGAGCAGGATCGTGCATCTGTTCATTCAGTGCATCGAGTTTTGCTTCGATTTCAGCCATTTCTCGTTCAACTCGTTCGACAATGCGCTCGTATTTGCGTCGTTCTTTCTTCTGTTCACGACGTTCTTGCTTATGTTCTTCTTCAGCTGTAATCGGAGCAGCTTGTTCTTCTACTTGTAAAATGTTTAAATCGATTAACTCTTCTTTTTTAGCGACATAATAGTTGTAATCCCCTAAATATTCGACGATGCCAGTCGGTGTTAGTTCCATCACTTTCGTCGCCAGTCGATTGATGAAGTATCGGTCATGGGAGACGAAGAGCAATGTTCCCGGGAAGTCGTCCAGCGCATTTTCGAGCACTTCTTTACTATCTAAGTCTAAATGGTTCGTCGGCTCATCGAGAACGAGTGTATTCGATTGTTCGAGCATAAGTTTAGCTAAAGAAAGTCGTGCTTTTTCTCCACCCGATAAAGAGGCTACTGGTTTTTCAACATCATCACCTGAAAATAAAAACCGTCCGAGCAACGTACGAATATCTTTTTCTTGCATGAGTGGCCAGTCGTTCCAAATCTCTTGCAAAACAGTGCCGTTGCCAACGAGTGTCGCTTGTTCTTGGTCGTAGTAGCCAATTTCGACATTCGTTCCGTATCGAATAGAACCTGCAAGCGGTGTATCGCGCTTGACGATAGACTTTAATAAAGTCGATTTCCCGACGCCATTCGGTCCAACAATCGCAATGCGTTCTCCGCGGTATACGCGCATGTCGATTTGTTGAGCGAGCACATTTTGCCCGTAACCGATCGCTAAATCATCGACTGACAAGACGTCATTTCCGCTTTGTTTTTCAGTAGAGAATGAGAATTGAGCAGAGCGTTCATCCCCATCAGGTGCGTCCATCCATTCTGTTTTATTCAACACTTTTCTGCGGCTTTTTGCCATTTTAGAAGTGGAGGCTCGTGCGATATTTTTTTGAATGAACTGTTCGAGTTTTGCTTTTTCGGTTTGTTCCCGTTCGAAACGTTTCATATCGCGTTCATA
>JASLHQ010000093.1 GCA_030152265.1 Savagea sp. | reverse complement strand
GTCGTTCCTGACGTATACATGACGACTGCTACATCGTCTCCTTGTAGATCGACAGGTTCGAGCTTCAACGATTCATCTTCCATCACGCGACCGAGCTCATCACTTCCACCGATGTACAACGTATCGCGAAATTCGTTCGGTAATGATGCGATCGTCTCTTTAATTTTGTCATCACAAATGAGCGCAACTGCCTCTGAATGATCAAAAATGTACTGTACTTCTGGAGCAGCTAACTTCGTATTGATCGGCATGACTGTAAATCCTGCGAGTTGTAAACCGTAATACGTCGCTAAGAAAAAGTCTGAATTTAACGCATATAAAGCGATAATATCCCCTTTTTTATATCCCTTTTGTTGAAAATAAGCCCCGACTCTTTCCATTCTCTTATAAAAAGAAGCGTAATCCCAATCTCTTTCGTCGCACCAAGTTGCTGGATGCGTCGGCTGTTCTTGCGCATGTTTTCCAATTAACTGTGGCATGTACATACTCATTTCCCCCTTATTATTCATTCCCTTTTGTTTTAAGCGAGTATTTCTTTTGCGATAATCATCTTCATCACTTCTGTCGTTCCAGCGTAAATCGCTGGTACTGGAATGTCGCGGTAACGACGGGCAATTTCATACTCTTCCATATAGCCGTATCCACCGTGAAGTTGGAGACATTCTCCTGCGACACGTTTCGCCATTTCGCTAATCCACCATTTCGCCATCGATACTTCCTTCACAATCGCTTCCCCATTTAAATGACGTTCGATGACACGATCTAAATAAACGCGTCCCATATCGATTTCAGTCGCCATTTCCGCTAATTTAAATTGTGTATTTTGGAAGTCCGCAATACGGCTACCGAATGCTTTACGCTCTTTTACGTAGTCAATCGTTAACTCAAGCATCACTTCAGCTTCTACTTGTACTTCTAATGCGACGACGAGTCGCTCTTGCTGAAGTTTTTCCATCAAGTAATAAAATCCTTTGCCTTCTTCCCCTAATAAGTTTTCCACAGGTACTTTCACATCTTCAAAAATGAGTTCCGCTGTGTCGGCAGAATGCATGCCAATTTTGTTTAATTTTTTCCCGCGTTTAAATCCAGGCATTCCTTCTTCCACAACGAGTAAACTAATCCCCCGATATGCTGGCTCTGCTTGTGGATCTGTTTTACAAACGACGACGACATAGTCTGCATGAAGTCCATTCGTAATGAATGTCTTTTCCCCATTTAAAATGTAATGATCCCCTTCACGTCGCGCTGTCGTACGAACTGCAGCTAAGTCGGACCCCGTTCCTGGCTCCGTCATCGCCACAGCTGAAATGAGTTCACCTGTAACACTTTTCGGCAACCAACGTTGTTTTTGTTCTTCTGTTCCGTACGTCGCAATGTAAGGGCTTACAATATCGGAATGCAAACTAATACCACTCGCAAGACCTGCCCCTACACGCTCCAATTCTTCCGTTAAAATAACAGAATATGAAAAATCAAGACCTAATCCCCCGTACTGTTCTTCTACCCAAGGAAGTAAAAAACCATTCTCTCCTAACTTTAACCAAAACTCTCTCGGAATATCACGATCTGCTTCCCATTGTTCAAAGTACGGATAAGCTTCTTTCTCCAACATTTTGCGCAATGCATCTCGAAACATTTCGTGTTCATCTGTTAAATAACTTGCTCTCATTTACTCCAACCCCTTTTCATCACTTGTTCAAAATTGAATTGTTCTCATTTTAGCAAACGCTTACATAGAAATCAACAAAATTTGAACGGTGTTTAAATTTTTTTAATCATATATTATATTTAAAACTTAATTTTTCTATCTTTTAACATGATAAATAACGTCTTTACACTTATTTCTTATAATTTCTATATTGTTCACGATAATTTTTTGACTCTCGTTTAAAAATAGTGAATAAAAAAACTTGCATAAAATTATGCAAGTTTTTAAATTTATTTACTTTTGAATACTTGTTGCTTCTGAATTTTCTTCTACTACTTCTTTGTAATAAAATTTACGGCCTAAATACGTTTGGAAAATAAGAATGATACCACCGATTGTCCAGTATAAAGGAAGGGCAGCCATCACTTGACTTGAAATGACCATGATCATAATTGGCGACATGTATACCATGAACTTCATCTGTTGCTTCTGTTGTTCTGGCATCGTCCATAACGATACGCGTGCTTGTACGAAGTAAACGAGACCTGCAAGTACCATCATGATGTAGTCGACATCTCCAAGTGTGAACCATAAAAATTCATGCGATTGAACGTCTTTTGAGTACAAAATTGCGAAATAAAGCCCCATAATAATCGGCATTTGAATAAGTAATGGTAAACAGCCCATATTGAGTGGGTTGACACCATGCTTCGAATATAAGCCCATCATTTCTTGCTGAAGCTTCATCATCTCTTCTTGATTGCCTTCTGCTTTCGCTTCTTTCAATTTCTTTTGAATCTCTTCCATTTCAGGACGAAGCTTATCCATCTTCACTTTCATCTCTTGTTGGGACTTATAGTTTTTCAACATGAGTGGCATGAGGAGGAAACGGATAATCAATGTAATGACGATGATCGCTAATCCGTAATCGTTAAACTGAGTACCGAAAAATGTAAGTAAACCTTCCATCGGTTTAACAAACACTTTGTAGAAAAATCCTGTTTTCTGCTCAACACTTTGACATCCAGCGAGAACAAATGTGAGCAGTGACAACATAAATAACAAATTAATTTTTTTCTTCAATCAATTCACCTTCATCATTTTGAACTACTGAAAAGTATACCTTATGTTGAACACCAATTACAAACGTTCTCTTTCATTCCGTTGATTTTCTTTAAATACTTTTATGTTTTTGTTTATTTAGAATATTCTGTATTATTTCAATGTACTTCATTATTAATTCACATTCTCATTCTATTATATTTATATTCAGTTTTATACTAACTTTTTCTAATACAAAGAAAAAAACTGAGCAGTCTCAGACCCTCAGTTTTACTCATTAAATAACTTGTGGTGTTATTTCATATTTAAAGAAATTTCGACTTAAACTATTTCTGAAACGTCGTGGTGTTTCACCTGTATATTTTTTAAAAATACGCGTGAAATAGCTTTGGTTGCAGAAATGAAATTCTTCCGATATTTCCGAAATACGTTTCGTAGAAAAACGTAAATAATATTGTGCTTCTTCCACTTTACGAATATTAATATATTCAACAAGCGTCACACCAGTATGTTCACGGAAAATACGAGATAAATGACTCGTGCTCACTTTGAAACGATCAGCGATTCCTTCGACTGTTAAAAACTCTAATAAATGACTATCAATGTAATCGATGACTGCATTTACTGTTTCGTGCATCAATTGAGCCGGTTCGCGTTCGCGCAATACATACATGTAAAATTCAATTAGTTCACCTGCGATTTCATAAGCATTATCTTCAGCTAGTTTTTGTTCAATAATGGAATCACATACTACATTGAAAGAAAATGCTTCAGAAGGATCTAGACGCTTATGTACAAGTCTACGTGTTACAAGACCTGACATTGATATTAAATAGTTTTTAACACAAAGCTCTCCTTCTTGATTGTTTTGGATGAAATCAATTAATTGCCCTAATTGATCATGCGCTAGACGCTCATTAAAACGTTCTAAGTCTGAAATAAACGCTTCTTCTACACGGTAAAATTGTTGCCAGTTCATAAAAGTATTCACATTTTCATAAGATGGAGTTGACGGTAATATCTCCATCCATTTTACATCTCTCTCTACACGTTCATTCATTATGTTCACCCCTCAACCTCTTACAATTCAATTAACGTTCTTCTTTTAAATGTTTGTGGTACAGACCATCAGCATCCCCATCGACATCGTCTTCTACTTCTTGACCGTAGTATTGGACACTCGTTTGAGCACCTTCACTTACCATTTCGTTATCTGCTATGTCGTATGGATCTGGGTTTCCTGCTTTCTTATCTAACTCTTCATGATTTGATGCTGTCTGTTCCACTTCTGAGCCATTCGTATACTCTGTTTTTTTCTGCTCGATAAATGACTCTACTTTTTCTTTCGTATCTTGTACAAATTGTTGTGCTTTTTCACGATTCGCCGGGTCTTTAAAGTACGCATATGCTCCTGCCGCAATCGCTGTAACTGCTAAACCTTTTAACTTCTTCCCCATATATATCGACCTCCGATGATTTTTGTACAGTATGTATTGCCTTTTTTTTCGTTTTCAAACCTTTTTTGATGATTTTCTTTTATTTTTTTCAAATTTTAGACATAAGACGAACAATATTCAAGACAATTTCTAAAAAGAATAACAGCGAATAATAAAGTTAACCTTAACAACATCCTATTAAAAACCATACAAAAAAAACACTTTTCCTCAATATAATATGGAAAAGTGTTTTCTTATTATTTTTGTTCGGGAGGTTGATTGCTTAAATCTCCTTGTCCTTCGTGTAGCGGACGAAATGTTTGGTCAAGTGCTGGTGGCTTCCGAATGAATGCCATTCCTGCAGCAACATAAAGTAAAATAGAAGGTAAAGTGATAACACCTGCCATAATACCACCTAAAATAAACATTACTCCTGCCGCTTTCACTTTCGCTGGATTACCTACTTGTACGGCTCCTACAATCGTCAAGACGAGTGCGATCGCCCCGATAATGACGAAAACCCAACCGAATGAAATAAAGCTTTCAAATAACTGAAGAACAGCGATTACTTCGTCTTCTGTCAATGTGAGTTGTGGATCTTCCATTAAATCTTGTACTAATTCTGCTTTAAATTCGTCCATTTTAAACAGTGCACCCATGCCCACGGTTAAGAAAACTATTATTAAAATGCCGAGTCCGATTAAAATTGCACTAATGATTGCTAATACTCTTTCTACTGTACGTTTCATCTTTTTCACCTCTCATAGAAAAAGCTACAAGCTAAAAAATAGGCTTGTAGCTTTTCATTTATGATGTTTTTACATCATCGTATTCTGAATAACGCTCGAATGCTGTAACGACGTAAGAACAAACGGGCTCCATCTTATACTCTTGCTCACGTGCGTACTCTGCTGCGCGGTCTAACAATTGTTTCGCAACCCCTTGACCACGAAGTTTTTCTGAAACGAATGTATGGTCCATCGCCATTACGTCTCCTAACATCGTCCACGTGATTTTCGCAAGTTCTTCGCCGTCTTGTTTATTCACAAAAGCGTAAGATTCCCCACCTAAATCAACAAATTCAAATTCCATTTCTGCCACCCTCTCTCATTAAGATTTAAACCATGATTTTATTTTATCAAAAATATCTGCAAAAAACTGCTTTACACTCTCCCAAAATCCAGGATCGATGTTGCCAATTTTATCTTTTAACTTATTCGCAAGGTCTGTCATTTGGTCCGAAAGCTTTGAAAAGTCGATATCGAGACCACGAATACGATCCATTAAGTCAATGAGTAATTGACGATCTTCTTCACTCAATTCAATTTTAAACTTGCTTAACTGCTCATTGACGATTCGTTCGACATCTTCTTTCGTCGCTGGTGCTTGTTCTGCAATTTGCTTTTTAATTTCTGTTAACAATTGCGCTACTTCATCTTTATCAACATTCGATTGTTCCGCAAGCTTTGTCGCTACCGACAATTCATCGTTCGCTACATTTGTACGTTCGGTATCGAGCGTACCTCCGGCGTCTTCATACGCTTTGTAAATGCCGACGAGCGCCGAATGACCTGTTACAGCTTTCGGTGCTGCGACTTCTACTTTCGCATCTTCCACACCTGCTGTTAAAATTGCTGTTGCATACATATCGCGCGTCACTTGTGTAATGTTTTCAGGCGTGACGATTTCAACCGTCAATCCTTTCCCTTCATCGAGACGTGTAATTTTTGCTGATGAAAACATACGTGCATTGCCGTTACCATTTGGAATATATTTAATTAAATCTTGACCTGTCACCGTCACTTGTTCATAATCATCGCCCGCTGATACGTTGAGCTTGTTTAAAACATTCGCTTTTTCATCTTCTGATAAGTTCGCTCCGAGTGCGACAATTGGAACACCTAATTTTTCATCGATGACTTCAACCGCTTGTGCTGTTTTAGGTAACCATACAGATAGTAATAACATCGATATAAAACTAATTAAAACGAATTTTTTATTCATTATTTTCTTCCTCCTCGTTATCGTTAAAACGTTTGTCCGATAAGAAAAGTTGCAAATTCGTTATTTTTTCTTCGTCCAACCATCCGATTGTTCGATTAATCCTTTTTTCATGAGGCGGCCGAGCGCACGTTTAAACGCGCCTTTACTCATGTCGAAACGGTCTTGAATTTCTTCAGGTGTTGAGCGGTCTGTGAAAGGCATTTCGCCACCTACACTCGTTAAATATGTGTAAATTTGATCGGCATCATCATCTAAGCGCTCTTCTTTACGCGGAAGCAATGAGCCGTTCATCGTGCCGTCTTCCTTTACTTTAATGATGCGTACGTCGACGAGCTCTCCGAGACGCGGTTCTTTTTCGCGCTCTGTTTCGTGCACGAAAATGCGATACATCGGATCTTCTGTGAGAAGAAATGTTCCGACAGGTAATAAGCGATAAGGACGCGCTTTTAAATCCGCATTGAACAACTCTTCAGGAGCTAACTCAATTTGTTCTTGAACGCGGTCTTCCGTCGCTAAACGTCCATAAATCGTACCACCCTTATCCGTACGTAAAGTCATATATAGCTGATCGCCTTTTTTCGGCCATAACGCCTCAAATTTCGGTAAGTCTGTACGGTCGACGAGCACTTCAATCGTTGAACCGATATCGACGAATACACCTTCTGAACGTTCTGAGCGTAAAACGGTCGCATAGCCATATGTACCGATTGACATATTCGGTAAAATCGTCGTCGCAATCAATTGTTCTCGACGGTTTAAATAAACGAATACGTCCACTTCTTGCCCGACTTCTACAGGTTCTAAAGCATCCGATTCGTTCATTAAAATTTCTTCATTATTTACTTCGATAACCCATCGTGAACCTTCTTGTGCACGGACTGTTCCTGTAACGATCGTACCTGCTTGTACTGTTGTCATACTTCTCATCCTTCTTCTTCTCGAATTTGTTCGAGTTTATCTGTAAAACTTGGCGTTTCTTCAATCGCACGCACTAAATCTGTAATGCGGTCGATTGCGTTCCAACTTAAATGATGCTCAATTCCTTCTACATCATTGTAAATGTACTCTTCATTGACCCCGATAATTCGTAAAAATTGTTCGAGTAATTCGTGACGTTTCACTAGTTTTTTTCCGAACACTTTTCCTTTTTCAGTCAACTCCAACCCACGATAGCGTTCGTAAATGACATAGCCTTCTTTATCTAATCGTTGTGCCATCTTCGTTACAGAAGATGGGAGTACGTCTAACGCGTCCGCTACATCTGAAACACGAGCTTCTCCACGCATTTCCAACTGTAAATAAATTTGTTCGAGGTAATCTTCCATACCTGGTGTTGCCATCTGTCGTCCACCTCCAGTATGTCTATCGTTCGACACTATTCTTTTATTATGCCAACTATCTCGCTAATTGACAACTTGCAATTACCGAATAGAAAGCGCTCATGGGAGTGTAGACTCGCATGAGCGCTTCAAATCATTCAACCTTAGCATAAATGCACGTATTTCTTAAATGTGTACCATCCGCCGTTAAATCATCTTGTTTTAAAACACCTTCTAATTCAAAGTTGAGACGTTCTGCAATTTTGCGGCTCGGGCTATTATTTTCATCACAGCGAATTTCTACGCGACGTGCGTACAATTTCTCGAATGCAAAACGTGTAATACGTTCAACCGCTTCTGTCATGTAACCGAAACCTTGAAAACGTTGATCGAGCCAATAGCCAATTTCAAAACGTGGAATGTCCCAACGTATGCGATGCAAGCCCGAACTTCCAATGAACTCTCCCGTTTCCTTCAAGAAAATATGAAGGCGTAAATCTTCACGCGTCGTAAATTTCGCGATCGCTTGTCGAATGCTATCCTCCGTACTTTCTCGAGTAGGGCGGGTTTGCGCCCACGGCATCCATCGTTTTAAATCGTCATAAGAGGAAAATGTTGATTCAAATACTGCATCGATATCTTCTAAACGAGGCGCACGAATAATTAATCGTTCCGATTCAAATTGTTCTGGAATACAGAGGGGGATGCCTGTTTTTCCAGTCTTTTGATTGTCTGATCCCCAAATGACAGCGGGTGTTTGGTTCGATTCATAATCTTCGCGCGTCATCCCATAAGTGACCGCATCGTAATAACGATTTTCTTTCGGCGAAAACCACGAGTTACGCAAGTGCGCTTCTTTAACAAAACCTGCACGTTCAAACGTTTTACGCATCGCTAAATTATCTTGACGCGTATGACCTTCTAAACGTATTTTTTTCGTCGGCAGTTCAAACACGTATTTCGTCAAGAGGCGCAACGCTTCAGGACCGTATCCTTTACGACGATGTTCGTCTGCGATACGTAAATCGAAAAATGGCATGTCATCCAACAAGTCGTAAAGCTTCACAATCCCGACTTTTTGTTCATCATCATTGACGACCCAAAATGTTTTC
>JASLHQ010000087.1 GCA_030152265.1 Savagea sp. | reverse complement strand
AAATCGTAAAAAATATAATCAACATCAAGAAGCATTCAAACCAGATGGAGAGCTAGTGAAACCTTTACTGAAGCCTTTACTGCAATTATCGAATCGTCAATTTAAAGAGCGTTTCGGTCATATGTCAGGCTCATGGCGAGGGAAAAATCCGATACAGCGCAATGCGTTAATTGCACTTGCACATTTTAAAGATAAAACAGCTCTTCCTGATATTCATCGAATTTTACAGGAAGATGTGCGCCCGATGATGCGTGGAACAGCAGCTTGGGCAACAGCTAAAATATTAGATGATTCAAGTATTGCAATATTGGAAAGTTGCTTGCAAAATGAAGAAGAGGAAAGCGTTCGTCTTGAAATTGAGGCAGCGCTCGCCGAATTTAAAGAGAAAGAAGAGAGTATCGATGGCTAATCATATCGTTTTATATCAACCGCTCATCCCAGCGAATACGGGAAATATATCACGCACATGTGCAGGAACTCGCACGACATTGCATCTCATTCGCCCGCTCGGGTTTTCTACAGAAGATAAGGCTTTGAAGCGTGCAGGACTCGATTATTGGGAACACGTAGACATCGTGTATCACGATCATCTCGACGAATTGTTTCACACTTATCCGGAAGGGCATTTTTATTATATTACGAAATTTGGTTCAAATACGTATACGGATCGTGATTACACAGTAGAAGGAGATCACTTCTTTATTTTCGGCCAAGAGACGAAAGGCCTTCCGGATACTTTATTAAAACAAAACCCTGAGCGTTGTTTGCGGATTCCGATGGATGACACACATATTCGGGCATTGAATTTGTCGAACACCGCAGCACTTGTACTTTATGAGGCATTGCGTCAGCAAGGGTGGCCCCATTTAACATAAAAAATGCCTCACTCGATGAAGAGTGGGGCATTTTTAAAATTAGCGAACGTTATTCGCTTTGTTTTCGTAACCACCTGTGAAGATCGCTGATAAGAATGCGAAGCAAACTGCTCCGATAAGAATAAGTTTCATGGACTTAACCTCCTGTATAATAATCTTCTACTAATTATACATGATTTTTATAAAAATGAACATGTTTGAAAAAGATTTCTCGAAAAGAGTGACGGAATTGCGAATTGCTAAACAAATTGCTAAATATATTGTAAAAAAATAATATATTCCTACTTTAGTATGATATAATTGTATTAATTATGAAAGGAGATGATTTACATGTTTGGTAGAAAAAATTTTGCTGCTGAAGAAGAGCGATTAAAGAAGGAAATACAAGCATTAGAAGAACAATTAAATCGCGAACGTCAAAGTATGGCATCTCAAATACAAGATGTCAAATTACAAATGATGCGTGCGGTTGAACAATATAAGAATGAATTACATAATCAACAGTCGGATCAACAAGCGCTGAGCCAATTAGAAGATGAACTTCAGCGATTAGTGCGTGAGAGTGCGACGGCAACAACGAAAGTAGAGCAAATATTTACATATAGTGATGAATTAAAAAATGAGACGACAGTTTTAGTTGAAGGAGCGAGCTCAGGAGTTCAAGAAGTGAGTCAAACAGCTGAAATGATGAAAGATTTAGGAACACAAATTGAATCATCTGTACAAAGTATTGCGAACTTAAGTGCACGTTCAGAAGAGATTCAATCAATTGTTGGAGTGATTGAAGATATTGCAGCTCAAACGAATTTGCTCGCATTGAACGCATCGATAGAAGCGGCACGAGCAGGAGAGTCAGGTAAAGGATTCGCAGTAGTTGCGCAAGAAGTACGTAAATTAGCAGAAAGTACATCAGATAGTACAGCAAACATTCAAACGTTGACAAATTCATTACGTGAAGAAATTGAAGAAGCATTAAAAGCGACAAAGCGCAGTTCAGAAATGATTGAGCAAAGTGTGAAAGCGAGCTTAACGACAGCCGATAAAATCGGGGAAATTTTATCGGCTGTTGAAGCAGGTGAAGCGAATATTGAAGCGATTCGTCAATTATCTGAAGAACAACAACGTAATATGGAAGCGCTAGAACAGCAAGCTTATGAATTAACAAATATTTTAAATGATGTTGATTTTTCAAATCAAACAGCACAATTTACTGAGTCGTTTGAACACATAGTAGAAAAAGCAGTTCAATCGATTTGATAGTAAAAAAGAGTTGCCACATGCTTAATGTGGCAACTCTTTTTTTATAGAAATTTTTTGTTTTGTGATCGGATGAACAAAGTTTAATTCATTGGCTACTAAAGCGTATGGTTCTTCTTGTTTTTCTCCACCGTACATTTCATCTCCGACAATCGGGTGTCCGATTGAGCTGAAGTGGACACGTATTTGATGCGTACGGCCAGTATGAAGTTGAACACGCACGACAGAATATTGTTGAGTGACTTGAATCGCTTCGTACGTTGTCCGACTTGCTTTTCCTGTTTCAGACGTGTGACGTTTCGTTTGATGATGACGGTCACGGCCAATCGCTCGTCTAATTACGCCACGTTTTTTTAATAGACGGCCTTCAACGATAGCTTCGTAAAAACGTTCGACTTCACCACGTTCAAACATGCGATCAAGAAGATTTTTCGCAATCGGATGTTTAGCGATTAACACGAGTCCAGCTGTTTCGTAATCGAGACGGTGGACATGTTCTACATACGGATGTGGTGCAATCATTGCTTGCACATGATTCATTAAAGTATCATGTTCACCGACTTCGTTCGGATGAACTTTGAGAAAAGCAGGTTTCCAAACGACGAGAAGATGTTCGTCTTCGAAGAGTCGTTCGTGTTCTACTAGTGTAGGTGCGTAGGAGCTTTGGGCTTGTAATGTGATGTGCACCATTTCTCCTTGATTAATTAATTCATGAAATGGAACCGGCTTGTCATAATGTGTGAACGCTTGGTCCATACGTAGTTGATGACGTAATTTTTTTCCGAGTTGCCAATCATCTTGTAGTAATTCATCGACAGATTGAGTTTTTAAAAATGTGTAAGGGATGATCATTTGATATACGGTGTTAAGAAGTTTTCGATTTGGCTTGCGTCATGGTAGCCTGTAATGCGTTCAACTTCTTGGCCATTTTCAAATACCATTAATGTCGGCCATCCTTCTAAAGCATAGTCGTTTTTACCACCTTCAAATTCCATTAAATTAAACTGTCCGAAATTTGTCTCTTTTACATCGTTCATTACTTTCATCAATTCAGGAGTCATTTGCTGGCAATATTGACATGTAGGGTGGAAGAAATAAGCGATTGTCGTTTCTCCACTATCGATATCTTTTTGTAATTTTTCTGGCGTTGTAATGTTTTGATAGTTTTTATCATCAAGCAATGCAATAGTCTCAGCATGTAGTTGATCCTTACCATACGGATTTCCTACGCTCTTCTTTTCAGCTGATTGATTTGATAAAAAGACAACTACAGCAAATAGTGCAATGATGACAACACCACTAATAACTAATTTTTTCAATATATTCATTCCTTTCTATTGTTTACTCATTTTTATAAGGCGAATGCTTAAAATGAAAATAAAGCTGAATGCAATGAGTGAAAGTGCTGGGATTGTAATAAATCCTAAATAGTTAACGTATTGCGCTGTACAAGGAACTCCATCTCCACAGCTCGGTGCATTCTCTTGTAAAAGTGGTAACTTTTGAAGTGCGTAGTGATATGCTGCGAGAGCTGTACCGAGACCAGAAAAAATAGCTGTTGTTAGCGCTACTCGTATATTCTTTTGAGCAATTGCTACCCCGATAATGATGACGAGCGGATACATTAAAATACGTTGATACCAACAATATGTACATGGCACAAAGCCTAGTACTTCAGAATAGTATAACGAACCGATCGTTGCAATCGTCGCGATAATCCACATGCTGAGCAAAATATTTTCACTCTTTTTATTCATTTCCAATCACCTCGATTAGTATAGGGATTTCGTAGACTGTTGTCCACAAAAATTAATTTTACAGGAGTAATATTAAGAAGTGATGAAAATTTGAAGAATCTTTGAATTTTCATACAACTCGTCGGAAGGATAGAAAAAACACAAGCTTATGCGCACATAAACTTGTGTCCTTTTCTTATTCAGCGACTGTCGGAATCGCTTCTTGAATTTTCTTTGCCTCGACAAACGAAATATGATGGCCTTCTACTTCTAATGCAGAGAAGACGTATTGTTGTTCGATAATTTTTTCATTCGGCGCAGCTTCGAAATGTTGCGACATGAACCACCCACCGATTGTATCGATATCTTCGTTTTCGATATGAATGCCTAAAATATCGTTGACGACATCCAATAATACTTTTGAGTCGAAGATGTAATGTGATTCTGTAATTTTTCGGATTTCAGGCACTTCGTGCACGTCAAATTCATCTTGGATTTCCCCGACAATTTCTTCTAAAATATCTTCGATTGTGACGAGTCCGCTCGTCCCTCCGTATTCATCAACGAGAATAGACATGTGAATTCGTTCGCGTTGAATTTTTAAAAGAAGGTCTCCGATAGGCATCGTTTCAATCGCATGGATGATTGGCTGCATATACTCTGT
>JASLHQ010000006.1 GCA_030152265.1 Savagea sp. | reverse complement strand
GGCAACATGGTGTTAAAAACATTAGAAGGAACAGCGATCAATATTTTCTCAGCGTTAAAAGACGTCCTCATGTCGTCGACGAAGACGAAAATTGGAGCGATGCTCATTAAAAATGATTTACGCTCGATGAAAAGTTTAATGGACTATACAGAATATGGGGGTGCGGCGTTATTCGGTTTAAATGAACCGGTCATTAAAGCGCACGGTTCTTCAAATGCGAATGCGATCTTTAACGCTATTCGCCAAGCGGTACTCATGATGGAGCACGACGTAAGCAACACGATGAAAGAAGCGGTAGGGAAGGAGTAACGACATGAAATTAGCATTTATTTTTCCAGGACAAGGGGCTCAACAAGTTGGTATGGGGACGAGCTTAATTGAAACGAATGAAACGAGCGCAACACTCGCACAAATTGCAGACGAACAACTCCCATTTTCATTGACGACATTAATGAAAGAAGGACCACAAGAAGTGTTGACGGAGACGTATCATACACAACCGGCATTGTTAACGGTCGGGACACTCGTTGCGAATGAATTAATGCAGCGAGGCGTTACACCAGATTATGTCGCAGGGCATAGTTTAGGAGAATATACAGCGCTCGTCGCAGCGAATGTCATGTCATTCGAAGACGGCGTGCGAGCAGTATATGAACGCGGTCGTTTCATGGAAGAGGCCGTTCCGAACGGAGAGGGTGCGATGGCGGCTGTGCTCGGTGCAGACCGTGAATTGTTAGAACGCATTACGCAAGAAGTGAGCGAAACAGCACCTGTGCAACTCGCGAACTTAAACTGCCCAGGACAGATCGTCATTTCGGGTTCAGCGGAAGGAGTCGCACTCGCATCGGAACGATTGAAAGAAGAAGGAATTCGTCGCGTCATGCCGCTTGCGGTGAGCGGACCGTTCCACTCTTCTTTAATGGAGCGAGCAGCGGACCAGTTGCGTGCCGCGTTGACGCAAATTGATTTCAGTCCTGCACGATTCCCACTTGTCGCAAATGTCAACGCACAACTTGTAACAGACGGGGAACAAATTCGAGAGCAACTCGTCGAACAATTATACTCTCCTGTTCTTTGGGAAGATTCGATGCGCCGTTTAATCGATGAAGAAGGCGTCACTCATTTCATCGAATGCGGTCCTGGAAAAGTACTTGCTGGTTTAATGCGCAAAATCGATCGCAATGTGACGGTCGTGAGCGTATCCGATCGTGAAACGATGGAAGAAGCTGTGCGATTAGTAGAGGAGTGGAAAGCATGATGAGATTTGAAGAGAAAGTCGCTGTCGTAACAGGGGCAAGCCGTGGAATCGGTGCTGAAATTGCGAAAACATTAGCGAAAGAAGGCGCGAAAGTCGTCGTCAATTACAGCGGAAGCGAAGCGAAAGCGCAAGAAGTTGTCGCTGAAATTGAAGCGCTCGGTAGCGAAGCGATCGCAGTGCGCGCTGACGTTTCCAATTCAGAAGATGTAAAAGCGATGATGGACGAAACGATTGCGAAATTTGGCAAAATTGACTTTTTAGTAAATAATGCAGGAATTACGCGCGACAATTTACTTATGCGCATGAAAGAAGACGAATGGGACGATGTGATGAACATCAACTTAAAAGGAGTCTTCGTCTGTACGAAAGCGGTAACGCGTCAAATGATGCGCCAACGTTCAGGTAAAATTGTCAACGTCGCATCGATCGTCGGCGTAGCAGGAAACCCTGGGCAAGCGAACTATGTCGCAGCGAAAGCGGGCGTCATCGGCTTGACGAAAACGACAGCTCAAGAACTTGCGAGCCGCAACATTTTAGTGAACGCGGTCGCGCCTGGATTCATTACGACAGATATGACGGATGCACTTCCTGAAGAAGTGAAAGAAGGCATGCTTCAAATGATTCCACTAAAACGCCTCGGCGAACCGGAACATGTGGCGAAAACAGTTGCATTTTTACTATCAGATGATGCAAACTATATTACGGGACAGACGATTCATATCGATGGCGGTATGGTCATGTAAATCCGAAAACATTACTCTTTGAGAGGAGGTGACAACATGGCTACAGTATTAGAGCGCGTAACAAAAGTAGTTGTCGACCGTTTGAGCGTGGACGAAGCGAAAGTAACTGAAACAGCTTCATTCCGTGATGATTTAGGTGCTGACTCTTTAGACGTCGTAGAACTCGTTATGGAACTTGAAGATGAGTTTGACATGCAAATTTCTGATGAAGACGCAGAAAAAATTGCAACAGTCGGCGACGCAGTGAAATATATCGAGGAACAAGTAAACTAATCGTAGTTGAAAAAGAGATGTCGCTTCTCATGAATTGGATTCATGAGCGTGTGACATCTTTTTTTCTTCTTTTGCAAGTCCGCATTGAAAGTTGTAAAATGAAACAGGATACAAGGAAATAGAAAGGATGGATCGAATGTCTAAACAAAAACGAACGAAAAAATCAAACTTAGATTTAGCAAAAGTGCAACAACAGTTTCAAAAACTACAAAATGAATTGCACGTCACATTTCAAAATGAACGTTTGTTAATGACGGCTTTCACCCATTCATCATATGTGAATGAACACCGTCAAAAAAAATACGAAGATAATGAACGTTTAGAGTTTTTAGGAGATGCCGTATTAGAACTTGGCGTTTCTCGTTATTTATACAAACATGAGCCGAACATGTCAGAAGGAGAATTGACGAAATTACGTGCATCGATCGTTTGCGAACCGTCTCTCGTTCAATTTTCAACAGAACTGAACTTCAGCCAATACATTTTATTAGGTAAAGGGGAAGAGTTGACAGGTGGGCGCGAACGTCCAGCACTTTTAGCAGACGTCTTCGAAGCATTTATCGGTGCACTTTATTTAGATCAAGGGATGGACGCAGTAGAACAGATTTTACAAAAAGTCGTATTTCCGAAAATTAATGACGGCACTTTTTCGCATGTGATGGACTATAAGAGCCAACTCCAAGAAAGAGTACAACAGAAAGAACATGGCGCGATACAATATGAAATTATTGAAGAAAAAGGACCAGCGCATGCGAAAGAGTTCATCATCGTCGTCAAAATTAATGAAACGGTTATCGGAACAGGAGTGGGCCGTTCTAAAAAAGAAGCGGAGCAAGAAGCTGCGCGTGTAGCGATCGAACAGTACGATGAGAAGGAGTAAGCGATGTTTTTAAAAAAGATAGAACTCATCGGATTCAAATCATTTCCGGATAAAATGACGATTGATTTTGTTCCCGGTGTCACAGCGATTGTCGGACCGAATGGTAGTGGGAAAAGCAATATTATCGATGCGATTCGTTGGGTGTTAGGAGAGCAATCCGTCCGTTCTTTACGCGGACAGAAAATGGAAGATGTCATCTTCTCAGGTAGCGATACGCGAAAAAAAGTGAATATGGCGGAAGTGTCACTCGTCCTCGATAATACGTCAGGACAATTTCCAATTTCGTATAGCGAAGTGAAAGTGACGCGTAAAGTGACACGGAGCGGAGATAGCACGTTTTATTTAAATAATGAAAGGTGCCGCTTGAAAGATATTACCGATCTATTCGTTGACTCCGGTGTCGGGAAAGCAGCTTTCTCGATCATCTCTCAAGGCCGTGTCGACGAAGTGTTAAATAGCAGTCCTGTCGAACGCCGTCTCATTTTTGACGAAGCGGCAGGCGTTTTAAAATACCGTAAGCGTAAAGAAGAAGCGACGAATAAATTAAATAAAACATCGGAACATCTTGAACGCGTGCTCGATATTTTAAATGAATTAAATCAACAACTTGAACCGCTTCGCATCAGTAGCGAAAAAGCGAAAAAAGCAGCTCGTTTAGACGAAGCGTTAACGCAATTAGACCGCGACGTTTTACAATACGACGTGTTCCACCAGACGGAACAGTACGAACAGCTTGAAAAGCAACTCGTCGAGTCTGAAAGCGAGCAACAACAATTGTCTGAAGCGGTCGCAAAAGATCATGAAGAAGTAGAGCGCTATCAAGGTACACGTGATCAATTGCAAGAGCGACGCGAACAAATACAGCAACAAATTGCGGACTTGCAAGCGGCGGTCGAAAAGTGGGAAGGACGCAAACTTCTTACGCATGAACAAGCGAAACATAAAAAAGAACGTGTAGAACAATTGCAATTTACGGTGCAATCGACAGCAGAACAACAACAAAAGTTAGAGGAAGAACGCGACACGTTGCAAAGCGAGTTACAACAACTCGAACAACAGGCGAAACAACAACAAGAACGAGTAGAACAGCTCGAACGCGCACTTGATACGCCAATCGATGAACTCGAACAACAACTCGAACAATTAAAGTCGGTCTATATCGACCGTTTAAACGAAGAGGCGACGATTCGCAACGATTTAAAACATGCGGAACGACAATTGACGACGCAAAAAATGCGCACGACGAACGATGCGAAAGCTGAACAGTTAAAACGTCGTCAAGAAGAAGCGATCATCCAATACGAAAAGCTTGATGAAGCGTGGAAACAAAATGAAAGCGCACGAATGCAAGCGAAAGAACAATTGGAACAATTAACGGCGATGTACGAAGACAATCGTAAAAAACTAGCGATGCAAGAACAACTCGTGAAAGAAGCATCCGAGCGCGTCATTGAATGGCGCAGTCGTCTTCAAGTGTTAGAAAGTATCGAACAACAATTTAAAAGCTATACATCGAGTGTTCAAGAAGTGTTAAAAGCATCGAACCGTCAAGCGCTTCAAGGAATTCACGGAGCGGTATCGCAATTAGTAGAAGCTCAAGAAGAACGCGTCGTGAAAGCGATCGAAACAGCTCTCGGAGCGACGAGTCAACAAATTGTCACAGCGGATGAAGCGAGCGCAAAAGCAGCGATTCGCTATTTAAAAGAGCGCACATTAGGTCGAGCGACATTTTTACCGATGTCGACGATTCGGGGGCGTTCTGTATCGCCGAGCGACTTACAAGCGGTCCAACAAATGCCGGAATATGTCGGAGTGGCATCTGAACTCGTTCGTTATGCGTCATCTTACGAAGCGATTATCCAGTCGATTTTAGGTCGCACACTCGTCGCCGAAACGTTGGACGGAGCGACGGTGATTGCGAAACGTCTCAACTATCGTTACCGCGTCGTTACATTGGATGGCGACGTCGTCAATAGTGGCGGTTCTCTCACAGGAGGACGCGGAAAAGGACGACCGTCTCCTTTCATGCAAAAAGAAGAGCTTCACGCGACACGAAAACGTGTTGCTCAACTTCAACGGGATATCGAAGAAGCGGAGCGGCAAATGGAAGTGACGAAGCGCCAAACGAATGCAGCGTTTGAACAAGCGCAACGAGAACGAGCGCACTATGAGAAATTGAGCGCAGAAAACCGAACGTTAGAAATTGAACGTTTAAATTGTAAAGCGCAAAAAGACCAACACGTCGCAAACTATGAGCAGTACGAGATGCAGCTGAAAGAAACGACCGCTTCCGTGACCGCGATGACGGAACAACGTGAAAAGCTCCAATCGGAACATGAAAAGCTTCAAAAGACGATTGAAGAAATGAAAGAAGAAATATCTAGACAGACGCAATTGCTCACGGAGCGACGCACGGAACATACGGCATTAACGGAGCAATATTACACCGCTCGTTCAACGTGTGAACTGTCTGAAGAAAAGTTACAATCGGTTCGTCAACAATTACAACGCGTCCAAAAAGAGTGGACGAACGTTCGAAAAGCAGCTGAAAAAGTGGAGTCAGAATTAACGCTCATTGAAAATGATGAACTCGAGCAGTTTACGAGCGAAGAAATTGAACAACATTTACAGCAGACGACTGACGATTTAAATGTGGCGCAACGAGCGTTAACAGACCTTCAAGAACAACAGCGACATACGTCGGATGCATTGCGTCAACTTGAAGAAGGACGAGCGCGACGTCAGCATCAATTAACAGAAACGGAACAACGAGTGACGGAAACGAAAGTAGCGCTCGCAAAAATCGAAACGACTTTGCGTGCGTTAGTGGAACAATTACAAACGAAATACGGCATTTACGGACGGATTGAACAATGTCCTGAAATCGAATCGATCGATGATTCGCGTGAACGATTAGCGAAGATGAAAGAGGAACGAAAGCAAATCGGTCCTGTCGATCCATCGACGATCGAACAATACGAAGAAGTGCTCGAACGTCATACGTTTTTATCGGAGCAACGAACCGATTTAATCGAGGCGAAAATTACGCTCCAAGACGCGATGGAAGAGATGGATGAAGAAGTAGAACAACGTTTCATCGTCACATTCCGTGCGATCCGTCACCATTTCCAAGACATATTCACGAAAATGTTCGGTGGTGGAGAAGCGGATTTGAAATTGACAGACCCGAACAATTTACTCGAAACAGGCGTCGATATCGTCGCGCGACCACCGGGGAAAAAACTGCAAAATTTAAGTTTGCTATCCGGAGGAGAACGCGCGTTAACGGCGATTACATTACTTTTCGCTTTAATCGAAGCGCGTCCCGTGCCGTTTTGTATTTTAGACGAAGTGGAAGCGGCACTCGATGAAGTGAACGTTTTACGCTATAGTGATTATTTGAAGCATTTCTCAACATCGACGCAATTCATCGTCATTACACATCGGAAAGGGACGATGGAAGGAGCGGACGTCTTATACGGCGTCACGATGGAAGAAGCAGGCGTCTCGACGATGTTATCGGTACAATTATCAGAAGTAGAAGAGAAAATAGGATTAACATAATGGAGGCAGAACGATGTCATGGTTTAAAAAATTAAAACAAAAATTAACAGGAGCTCCTGAGACGACAGAAGAACAAGTAGTCGAAGACGTTGTCGTAGAGGAAGAACCTGAACTTGAACAACAGGAAGAACAAACCGTTGAACAAGAGACTGTTGAAGAAGTTGTGGAAGTGGTAGAAGAACGAGAAGAACCTGCCGAAACGACGATGCTTGATACGATTTTAGAAGAAGTGCCAGAAGAGAAAAAAGAAGAAGTGGAAGAAGAAGTATCGCTCTTTGGTAAATTTAAACTCGGCTTAGCGAAAACGCGCGACAGCTTCACATCGAAAATTAACGACCTCGTCGCACAATTTAGAGAAGTGGACGAAGAGTTTTTCGAAGAACTCGAAGAAGTATTACTGCAAGCGGACGTCGGGTTCGAAACGGTGATGGAATTGATCGACGAACTCGAAATGGAAGTGAAGCGTCAAAACATTAAAGATACATCAGGTATGCAATCACTCATTTCTGAAAAGCTCGTCGACATTTATAACGCTGCAGGAGATGACGAAGACATGTCTCTCAACATGCAGCCAGAAGGCGAGACGACTGTCATTTTAATGGTCGGAGTAAACGGCGTCGGAAAAACGACGACGATCGGGAAGCTCGCATCACGTTTCCAGAAAGAAGGCAAGACGGTCATGCTCGCAGCGGGAGATACGTTCCGTGCGGGAGCGATCGACCAACTCGTCGTTTGGGGAGAGCGTGCGGGAGTCGAAGTCATCCGCCAAGCGGAAGGCTCAGATCCTGCAGCGGTCATGTTCGATGCGATTCAAGCGGCGAAAAAACGCAAAGTGGACGTGCTCATTTGCGATACGGCAGGACGTTTGCAAAATAAAGTGAACTTAATGACAGAACTTGAAAAAATACATCGCGTCATCGGCCGTGAACTTCCAGGCGCACCTCACGAAGTATTGCTTGCGCTCGATGCGACGACAGGTCAAAACGCGCTCGTTCAAGCGGAAACATTTAAAGAAGCGACAGACGTAACAGGAATCGTCTTAACGAAATTGGACGGTACAGCAAAAGGTGGAATCGTGTTAGCGATCCGCAAAAAGATGAACATCCCGGTGAAATTTGTCGGACTCGGAGAAGGCATTGACGATTTGCAGCCGTTCGATCCAGATAAATACGTTTACGGTTTATTCGCAGACGGGCTCGAAATGGAAATGGAATCAGAAGACAAGTAAAAGTACTTGACAGACACATCGTTACAGCTTACGATAAACCGTATTGAGAAAAGAGTGAGTATATTGTTAGAACGAACGACACGTGTCAACTTTTTATATGATTTTTATCATTCTTTACTAACGGATAAGCAGCGCGCATACATGCAAGCTTATTATTTAGACGACTATTCACTCGGTGAAATAGCGGAAGAGCATGAAGTGTCACGCCAAGCAGTGTACGACAATGTGAAGCGGACAGAAGCGATGCTCGAACAATACGAAGAAAAGCTAAAACTGTTTGAAAAATTTCAACAGCGAATGGAAATCATTCAGCAGTTAGAAGAGCAACTACAAGTAATGGACAAGGAGCGTATTACAGCGCTCCTCCACACGTTAAAAGAATATGAATAGGAGGATCATCCATGGCATTCCAAGGCTTAGCTGAAAGGCTACAAGCGACGATGCAAAAGATTACAGGTAAAGGAAAGATCACAGAACAAGACGTTAAAGAAATGATGCGTGAAGTTCGTTTCGCCTTAATCGAAGCAGACGTCAACTTAAAAGTAGTAAAAAAGTTCGTCAAAACAGTGAGCGAACGAGCGGTCGGGCAAGATGTAATGAAAAGTTTAACGCCAGGTCAACAAGTCGTTAAAATCGTTAAAGATGAATTGACGGAGTTGATGGGTGGCGAACAAAACCCGATTCAATTTTCACGCAAACCACCTACTGTCATTATGATGGTCGGTCTTCAAGGAGCGGGGAAAACGACGACGACGGGGAAACTCGCAACCGTCCTCCGCAAAAAGCATAACCGTAAACCGTTACTCGTCGCAGCAGACGTTTACCGTCCAGCGGCGATTCAACAGTTAGAAACACTCGGTAAACAAATCGACATGCCGGTATTTTCTTTAGGAACGGACGTATCCCCTGTCGAAATCGCACGTCAAGCGATTGAACATGCGAAAGAAGAGCACCACGACGTCGTCATGATCGATACGGCGGGTCGACTTCACGTCGATGAAAACTTAATGCAAGAGCTCGTCGACATTAAAGAACTCGCACAACCGGACGAAATTTTCTTAGTCGTCGATGC
>JASLHQ010000208.1 GCA_030152265.1 Savagea sp. | reverse complement strand
CATTAATCATAAATGCACAGTCTCCGACGATGAATACATCTTCGCGTCCTGGTGCACGTAAATCTGGTTCTACACGTACACGTGCACGTGCACTTTCGATATTCGTCTCTTCGATTAAACGATTTCCACGAACACCCGCTGCCCAAACAACTGTTTTCGTTTCGATGAATTCAAACTCTTCTTCACCAGTTTTAATTTTAACGCCTTCTTCTGTAGCTTCGACGAGCGGCGTACCGATTGAAAACTCAATGCCTTTTGATTCTAATTGAGCGACCGCATAGTCAACAAGTTCTGGGTCGAATCCTGGTAATACCATCGGTGCTGCTTCGACACAAATCACACGTACCTTTTCACGTGGTACATCGTATGCATCACACCATACTGGAACTTGGTTACCTAACTCACCTAAAAATTCAATCCCTGTGAATCCAGCCCCTCCAACAACGAATGTTAAACGGCTATCGTCACGCTCTCCTTCTGGTTCTGCAGCCCATGTTGAAAATTGATATTCAATATGGTCACGAATGCGACGCGCTGCGAGAACGTTCGCAATTGAAAATGCATGTTCTTCTAAACCTGGGATTCCGAAAGTTTCTCCTTCGAAACCGAGTGCGATGACTAAGTAGTCATATGTGTGCTCTCCAGCTGTTGAAAGGACTACTTTCTCATCGACATCAATCTTTGTCACTTCCGCTTGAATGAAGTCTACTTTAGATTGATCAATGACATCTTTAATTTCATAACGAACCTCACTCGGCTCAAGCGTACCTGCCGCTGCCTCATGGAGCCATGTTGATTCGTAATG
Source organism: Savagea sp. (assembly GCA_030152265.1). Classification (GTDB taxonomy): domain Bacteria; phylum Bacillota; class Bacilli; order Bacillales_A; family Planococcaceae; genus Savagea. The sequence continues at coordinate 3,100 of JASLHQ010000208.1, read as the reverse complement.
GTAGGAGTTCTTATTAATGAGAACGATCTCTGCTTCGTTCACTCCTAACTTCTTCTGCAAGTTCGTGACGGTCATTAAACCACCATACCCTGCACCCAATACTAAAATCGTTGGTCTTTTCACGAAAATCGAAACCACCTTTTAATTATTTATTTACTTTGCCGCGAACGGTTGGCAAATGTTGTTAGAAACAAACTGCTACTTTTAATAATATCGTTTTTAGATGGTTATTTCAATACGTTATACGAGTTTCTCGTGTCAAAGTTACTATTTCGTGAACTATTCACAAACTTCTGGAGTGCCAACTTTTTTATCTGTACGGAAAGATGTTCCACAGCCGCAAGATGCAATCGCATTCGGATTATCAATCGTAAATCCACCGCCCATAAGTGACTGCTTAAAGTCTACAATCGTTCCTTCTAAAATAGCGGCGTCATCTTCCTCTACTAAAATAGGAATACCGTGTTGTTCATAGACGATATCTGATGGTTGACGTTCTTTTTCAAATCCTAAACTGTACGTAAGGCCACTGCATCCTCCACCTTGTACTCCTACGCGTAAGTAAGAACCTTCTTCCCCGTTATGCTTCATCATCGTTTTCACTTGTGTCGCTGCTGCTGTCGTAATTTCTACTGCTTGTGTCATTTCTCAACATCCTCCTTTTATATTGTTACAAGTCATTCTTCACATTTTTTTAATTATTCGTCTATAATACTAATAAGAACTATTAATTATTTGTGGAGGGACTTTATTATGCAAATTGAGCCGATTTATCCGAAAAGTATGACATGTCTGTACTGTAAACATCCTTTTAAAACATCACGTGTTCGTTCACGTTTCGTTCGCGTTTCTTCCCATGATACCGATTTTAAGCCGAATTACAAAAACTTAGAGGCTAATCCACTTTATTATAACGTAGCAGTTTGCCCCAGTTGTGGCTTCGCTTTCACTGAAGATTTCTTACCTTATTTCGCTCCACATGCTGAACAAAAAATCGAAAAAATTATTCGTGCTAATTGGAACAAACGTGACCTGACGGGTGAACGCACAATTGAAGATGCGATTGAAACGTATAAACTCGCTCTTCTCAGCTCCAAATTAAAAGAAGAAAAAGCGCTTCCTACTGCCGGTCTCGCTTTACGTTTAGCTTGGCTCTACCGTGAGCTCGGCGATAAAGAAAATGAAATTCGCTTTCTCACTGCTTCTCGCGATGCTTACAAAGAAGCATTTACAGCAGGTGACCATGCTGGTACGACGATGTCAGAAACTCGTGTCGTTTATTTAATTGCAGAATTATCTTGGCGCATCGGCGATAAAGATGAAGCAATTCGAAATTTCAGCTACATCATTAGTAATCAAAAGAACTCTACTGATCCAAAAGCGGTCGATCTCGCTAAAGAACGATGGCAAGAAATTCGTGAGCCTGACGAAAATAAATCAGAATAGAAAGAAATGTAGACAAAGTGCAAGCACTTTGTCTACATTTTCCTTACGTTCAACTAAAATACTTGCTCGACTTCTACAACCCCTGGTACTTCTTCTAAAAGCGCACGTTCAATTCCTGCTTTTAACGTAATTGTTGAACTTGGGCACGTACCGCATGCTCCAAGCAGACGTAATTTTACAATTCCGTCCTCCACATCTACTAATTCACAGTCCCCTCCATCACGAATGAGGAATGGGCGTAATTTATCCAATACTTCCTGTACAGGTTCCATTAATTCTTGTGACATTGATGGATGCTCCTTTCACGTTTAACTTTTTACTCAAACATTGCTTGAGTTTTTTTCATTATAGCACGAACTCTTTTAATTGAGAATGAATTAGCTTGATTTTCATTGTCATCTATATTGAAATGAATATTTTATCATTCTTTTCTTCATTACATGAACATCCGCTTTTAATAATTATTCTATTTTCGTAAAAAAGACTTTTCTCCACAATAAGGGGAGAAAAGTCTTTTTTATTAGTTATTATGCCATTTGTAAAACCAAAGTAATCCTGATTTCATCAAACGTGCAATGCGTCCTGTAACGGTACGATCGGCAACGTAAGCGAAACCTTTTTTCTTACCGAGTGAACCCATAAATCCTTTTAATTTCAATTCTGGCATTTTTTCTGGTAGTGGTTCATTCGCCCATACTTTGCGTAACACAGTGACGATTTGCTCCGCTTGAACTTCGGCTAATTGAGCACTCGGTGCATGTGGTAAAGCAGCACAATCACCGACAACATATACATTATCATGTTGTGGAACTTGATGATACTCATTTAAGACGACGCGCCCACCGCCTGCTTTTTCAACGTCCAATTCACGTACAGGAAGGACTGGACGAACACCTGCTGTCCAAACGACAGCATCAACTGGAATCGTTTCTTTATGGTTGTATAAACATGTCGGTTCCACTTTCGTAATATTAGACTCTGCAACTACGTCTACATTGTGCTCATCGAACCAACTTTTTACATAATTACTTAAACGTTCTGGGAAATCACGCAAAATCCGTGGTCCACGGTCGAATAGTTTAATTTTTAAATCAGGACGACTTTCACGCAGTTCACTTGCAAGTTCGATTCCACTCAAACCCGCTCCGACGATTCCGACTGTCGAGCCACCAGGTAACCCGAGTAACGTTTGATATGTTTGACGTGAATCCCCAATCGTTTGAATGCTGTATGTATGTTCAGCAGCTCCAGGTACGTCGTGATAGTTGTCTTCACAACCTAAACCGATGACGAGTTCGTCATATTGTAATTTCTTTCCGTCCCCAAGTTCAACGAATTGTTGCTCCGCATCGATGCGAGATACTTCCCCTTCTACAAATGTTAGTTGAGGATGTTCTGGAAGTGCTACACGAATTTCAGAATCTGGAACTGTCCCAGCCGCAATCGCATAAAATTCTGTTTTTAAACTGTGAAATGGCGTACGATCGACTAATGTAATATCGATATCTTCTGGTAAGTCCTTGTTTAATAAACGCAATAAAATACGCATATTGCCGTATCCTGCACCTAATAACAGTAGTTTTCTCATGTTATTCTCCTTCACCTTTTGTTATAGTCCGAACTTTTCTACTTTTGATTATAGCAGTTTGTGCAA
>JASLHQ010000190.1 GCA_030152265.1 Savagea sp. | reverse complement strand
TACAAGTAGTGCGCTTTTTTGAAGCGGTGGAGCAAGCGTATGAAACATCGGTTTCTCGCGAAGCTTTGATGGAAGCATATCGCCAGTTTAAAGTAGTCGTACCGTCGAAAGCTGAAGAAAAAACGATCTTTCGCCAATTTGAAAAAGCGAGTTCATACAGCTGTTACCATGCTGTTAAACTCGCTAAAGAACGACCAGATACTGAAAAGATTTCGATGAATCGTTAAGGTGTATTAATATAGAGACGGTATAATGGCATCAATTGTTCAAATGTTTTATGAACGAGCTCGAAAAACTGCTCTTTTGATAATTGACAAGCTTCTTCAGCTTTCAAACTAACACCGATGACGAGCTCTGCGCTTTTTACATCATGTAAACGAGTGATGAGCGCCTCGATGCCGCTTTTGCCGAGTGACTGTAAAGAGTCGCTCGGTTTTTTCGTATGGTCTCCACTCATCATAAAGTGTTTAGGTAAATTTGTAATAACTTCAGGATGCTTCGTTAAAGCTTCGCTAATTTCACGCTTTTTCGTATTTTCGTAAATGACGACGAGTGTAATAAATAGTCTGTCGTCCCATAAACCAATTTGGAAATGAGGCAACGCTTTATAACCTCGTTTTGACGGTGCGAATGCGACCCAGCTATCGCTTGGAGGATTGACCGTCCGTCGCGCATGCTTCGCTACATGGGGATGAAACTCACCTAAACCATGAGCGGATAATGTCGCGCTATATAATTCGCCCAACTCTCTAAATTTCGGTTGAATTTGTTGCTGTAAAGCAGTCATTCTATTTTCTAGTCCTTCTATCGTAAATACATTAAAATCATCTTCTGTCCAATATGTCACAAAACATTCTCCTTTCACATATGTTTAGTGTAACAAAATTGTGGGAACAAGTAGAGTATAAAGAATGAGGAGAAAGGGTGATTACTATGCGACAAGTGATCGATTTAAATACTGAATTAAATCAGTACGAAGTGTATATTCAAAATTTACGTTATGAATTAGACTATGAACTTTTATCGCTTCATGCGGCATTAGAAAATAAAGAAGAAAAAGCTATTCAGTCTAGTAAAAAACGTTTATTTGAAATTACGAATGAATTACAACAGTATGGTGAACTGTAAAGGAGAACATACATGACTGAAAATTGTGCATGTCCATAAAGGTGTGAACGAGCGAAGAAGCGTTTGTTCACACCTTTTTCATGTTATACTAAAGAATAGAAGGTGGGTGACACGTATGAATTGGGGAGCAATTGACAAATATGCGAAATCATTAATTAAAGAAGCAGGACATCGCATTCGTGTCTCGTTTTATACGAATATTTCGGTAGATACGAAGGCGAGTGCAAATGATTTAGTGACGAATATCGATCGAGAAATTGAACAATTTTTCATCGAACATATAACGCGCGATTTTCCAGAGCATCGCATCGTAGGTGAAGAAGGATTTGGTGATCAAATTGACTCATTAGAAGGTGTCGTTTGGTTTTTAGATCCGATTGATGGCACGATGAATTTCGTTCATCAGAAACGTAATTTTGCGATATCTTTAGGAATTTATCTCGATGGAGTCGGAATGCTTGGATATATTTATGATGTGATGCGTGATGACTTTTATCATGCGACGAGAGGAGAGGGAGCGTATTTCAATGATGAACGTTTACCACGTCTTGAAAACACGCCGCTCTCTGAGGCTGTTATTGGCGTCAATGCGATATGGGCAACTCCGAATCGGTATGTCGAACATGAGCCGTTAATCGAGCTTGTACGCAGTTGTAGAGGTACTCGCTCTTACGGGTCGGCAGCAATTGAACTCGCCTATGTGTCGAGCGGTAGAATGGATGCTTATATGTCGATGAGACTCTCCCCTTGGGATGTGGCCGGAGGAATGGTTATCGCATCGGAAGTAGGTGCTGTTTCTTCAACGATGACGGGAGAACCTCTTTCTTTGCTCGGACAAGAAACGTTCATCGTCGCAAAACCAGGGCTTCAACAACATATATTAAAACATCATATTCGCCTGAAATAAAAAATGCCTGCGCACATGAGTACGCAGGCATTTCACCGTGAATTATTGTGTAATTTCAACATCTTTAATTTTGAAGATGTTAGCTGTTGACATTTTGAAGCCTTTTACTTTATTGCTGACTGCTGTTAAGTAGTCGGGGTGGTTCAAGTACATCATCGGTGCTTCATCAATGAGAAGTTGTTGCAATTCTTCATAGACGAGACGACGCTTCTCTGTATCTTGTTCCTCACGACCTTGTTTTAACAGTTCGTCTACGCGATCGTCTGCGAAGAACATAGCGTTCGGAGGTGACCCTTTACCAGATGAATGGAACAAGTTGTACAATCCATTATCTCCATCTGCTAAACTGTTTCCCCAGCTAAGCATATACATATCGTGTTTTCCAGCACGAAGTTCATCTAAATATGCACCGAACTCCATCGTTTCAATCGTCATATCGATGCCGAGGTCTTTTAAAGTCGATTGTAAGATGACTGCCGTATCTTTACGTTTGTCATCATCGTTCGTCCAAAATGATAATTTCATTCCTTCGAGGTTTTTCTCTTTTAAAATTTTTGTCGCTTCCTCTACATCGTATGGAAGTGGCTTTAAATTTTCAGAGAAGCCGAATGCGAGGGGTGCGAGTGGACCGATTGCTTCTTGAGCATATCCTTCGTAGACTCCGTCGATAATTTCTTGTTTATTGACGAGCATCGTCATCGCTTTACGAACATCGACATCATTGAACGGTTCTTTCTCAACGTTGAATCCGATAAAAGTGAGACCTGTCGATTGTGTCACATCGATTGTCGCATAGTCTCCTTCATTGATCGTTTCCACTTGTGTCGCTTGCATTTCTTCTGCGATATGGATGAAGCCACGCTCTAAGTCAGCAACACGTGTCGCTGTTTCAGGGATGACTTTAAAAATTGCTTTTTCATACTTTACAGGTTCTCCCCAGTAATCTTCGTTTTTCACGAGTGTAATTTCTTGGTCTGGTTTCCACTCTTCAAACTTTAAGAAGCCTGTGCCGATCGGTTTTTGGTTGACGACAGTGCCGACTGCTTTCCCTTCTTTCATCGCAGCGTAATCTTCTTCGATGACTTTAGGACTGACCATTCCTCCAGCACTGTGAGATAAATGTACGAGAATCGGTGAAAATGGGAATTCTGTTTTCACTTGTACTGTGTAATCGTCGATGACTGTGACCGATTCGATCATATCGAGTGTGTTCGCTTTCGGTGAAGCGACTTCCTCGTCTAAAATACGATCGATATTCATTTTGACTGCTTCGGCATTGAAGTCTTCTCCATCATGGAATTTAACGCCTTGACGCAATTTGAATTCGACCGTCGTTTCATCGATAAACTCCCAAGATTCTGCGAGTCCGGGAACGATTTCGTTATTGTCGTCACGCTCTGTTAATTTTTCGAAAATATTCGCTTGAATTTTTTCACTTGATAAATCGTTGGATCCTGCAGGGTCAATCGTCGTCGCTTCGATTGCGACACCGATGACGAGCTCATCTGCTGCTTTGTCGTTTGATTCTGGTTCTTTATTGGATGTGTCGTCATTTGAATCGTTTGAAGAACAAGCAATTAAAACGACAGATAACATCGCAAGTAAGAAAGCAAAACCGAATTTACGTATTGTCATATTGATAAATACCCCTTTCTACATGTAAAATAATCGTGCTTCTTCTTACTTTACCAAATGTCATTAGATTTATAAATCATTTTGATTAAAATCATTCATTTCAATTATCGTTCATGTCATACTATAATGACCGATGACGACTTTTCATCGTGGACGCAATGAGAAAGAAGGTTGAACTTATTGGAGATTCGTCAATTACGAACATTTATTGAAGTAGCTAAATGTGAAGGATTTACAAAAGCTGGAGAACAGCTCGGATATACCCAATCTACCGTGACGAACCATATTCGTGCGATTGAGGAAGAAGTGGGCAATCGCGTATTTGATCGTTTAGGTAAAACTGTAACATTAACAGATAGTGGGGAACGCTTATTGACGTATGCAAAGCAAATTGTGCAATTGCATGATGAAGCAGTGCGGTCTGCACAATGTATGGAAACGCCGAAAGGAACGATTCGCATCGGTGCGAATGAGTCGCTTATGGCATACCGTTTACCGACGATTTTATCCGAATATAAAAAGAAATATCCGAATGTTCATCTTTTATTACAGCCGTCAGAAAATCAGTCGTTACAACAAGAATTAAAAGAGGGGAAATTTGATTGTGCTCTATTCATTAATCCAGAGCGATTGAATGAAGACATCGTCACGATCGATTTAATTGAAGAGGAGCTCGTCATTGTCGCCTCGCCGAACCATCCGTTAGCGAAAGGTCCGAACATTCATTACAATCAATTGAAAGATGAAGTATTTTTACTTACGGAGCCTGGCAGTTATCGTGAATTGTTGGAATCAGAGTTAGATGAGCGACGCATTCCGTATCAAGCGTTATCGTTTTGGAGTATTGAAGCGATTAAACAGTCTGTAAAAGCAGAGCTCGGTTTATCGTTTTTGCCGAAGATGACAGTTTGTGAAGAATTGAGTCGAGGGGAACTCGTGCAGTTACAACTCGCTTGTCAAACATTTATCGTGCATACGCAGCTCGCTTATCATGAAGATAAATGGATGACACCGGCGCTTGAGAGTTTTATGCACACTGTGACGACGCAAGCGAAAGAATGGAAGTAAGAATGGAGGTAGCCCGTGTCAAAATGGCTTGAATGGTTAGGACTCGTAGTCGGTTCGTTTCTTTTCGCTTTCGGGGTAAACTATTTTTCTATCCCAAACGAGTTAGCGGAAGGGGGCGTCATCGGTCTTACGATTATCGCCTATTACGTATTCGAATGGTCACCTGGTGTAATCAACTTTATTTTAAACGGACTCTTATTAATTATTGGGTATAAATATTTTAGTCGAAAAACATTGTATTATACGATTGCTGTAACACTTATGTCATCTTTCTTTTTATATATAACAGAAGGAATTTTACTCACTCCTCATGACGATACATTACTCGCCGCTCTATTTTCAGGACTTTTCGTCGGAATTGGACTCGGATTTATTTTCCGTGCTGGTGGGACGAGTGGAGGTTCAGCTATTTTAGCGCAACTAGCGCATCAGTTTTTAGGATGGTCGATTGCGAAAGGGATGCTTCTCATCGACGTGCTCGTCATCGCAGGATCGTACTTTGTTATCGGAGAAGCGAAAGCGATGTACACACTCGTTGCGGTTTATGTTGGAGCGAGAGTGATGGACTATGTTATTGAAGGACTGAATCACCGAACAGCAGTGACGATTATTTCACGTCAACCGGAAGCGATTCGCGATGAAATTATGAAAAAAATTCAACGTGGAGTTACCGTATTAGATGGACGTGGCGGTTATACAGGGGAAGAAAAAGAAGTGCTTTATATCGTCATTAACAAACCGGAGCTCGTAAAGTTAAAAGCGCTCGTGTCGAATGTGGATGAAGATGCTTTCGTCGTCATTCATGACGTGCGTGAAGTGCTCGGAGACGGTTTTCAAAAAGCAGTGAAATGAAAAATGCCTGAAGTCAAAAAAATGATGACTTCAGGCATTTCCAATTTTATTGTTGTGACATTTTCGCGCGTTTGCGACGACCTTTCCACATTTGGTATTGGAAGCGCACTGTACAACCTAGGCAGAAATCAAAGAATAACGCTAAGCCTGTCGCGATCAACATCATAATAGAGAAGACGTACGCTGCGATTGTCCAACCCATCGCGAATGATAAAATAGCGAGTCCGAGCATAATTGTCGCAATCCATTGGTTGAAGATTTGTTGATCTTTATCTTCTGGATGGTATTGATCTGCTGGTTTACGTAAAAATGGGCGCGCTGCGATAATGACAGGATTCATTTTAGTAAGTACTGTAAATAGTCCGAGAACGAACGGAATGTACAAAATGTTCGTATTGACGAACATTCCGAGTAAAACAGTAACGATAATAAATACTTGGTTCGTCTGTACGAGTGGTTTTGGAATAATTTGTGGTGTTGACATATGAAACTTCCTTTCTAACTATGTTTATCTTTTCACATACTATGTAACAATTTAACATGATTAGTTGTGAAACTCTAGTGAATTGCTCATACGGTATGGGGTTTATGAAATGTTGTCATATCAATAGTTACATCGTTTTTTAGATGATGAAAATACGATTATATGTTAAAATAATAGTAGAGATTATTACGGAAGTTCACAATTTAGACAAAAAGATAACGGTTGAAAGAAGATGCTATTTTGTAAGATTTCTTATATCATAGTAAGAAGGAGAGTGAACAGATGAAAAAATGGGTGAAGCCGTTTGTTCTCGTCATAGTGCTCACGCTATTTTTAGCAGGCTGTTCAGCACTTGAAAAAGAGCGTTCTGTACTCGTAATTGGAGATGAAAGAGAGTGGGAAGATTCCCCAATCGCTTGGACGAATCAATTGGAGAACAACAAAACATTTGAAATAAAAAAAGAAGAAGTAGACGGTAAAAAGATTGTATATATGAGCCGACAGATGGCCGATATTTTAATTGATGAACGTTTATTACGCGTCAAGACAGATAAAAAGTATAAAGCATGGAGAAGAATTGATTCTGAACGTCCGTTATTATCATTCGCCACTTCAGAATCGGATTTACCTGAAGAAATTCGAGTGACGACGAGTTACAGTGGAGATTTAGCGATTGGAGACGAACGATTTGATTATGCGGATGTCGTCATTATTGCGGACGTTGGATCGTTTGAAGATTTAGACTTGGAGACGCGTTCGCTCGCTTTATTACAATTTAAAGAAGAGAGACTCGCACAGTTATTTACACATTTTGAAGATGATATTGCGATTGAAGCTTTTAAAGTGGTCAACTAATGAAACAGAGTAAGAAGCATATACGCTTCTTACTCTGTTTTTGGTTGAATTATTGAAAAGGGTGATACGTCGTTATTTCTAATTCGTACGTTTGAACGAATGTGACGACACCTCTCGCTCCGAACGCTCGGTCGACATGAGGTTTTACGTAAGAGTAATAATCGTCAATTGTCCGACATGAGCGATTTTCGGGAAAGACGACGGTGAAGTGAAAATCAACGCGATTGTCATCGTAGGATGAACGGTACCGCAACCGAGCATTTTTTGTTTGAATGAAGGTGGTGTCGGTATAGTGAAAAGTGCCGTTTGGAATGATGGAAGCAATACCGATAGCGACGATCAAAAACTCATCTCCTTTTGTAGTAATTACGCACTAATTAAATGATTGTAAGCTTGCCCCACTTCTTGCCCCAAATCGAGGTGTTTATATGTATTCTTATAGCGAGGCATATTCGGCTGAAAACGTAAGAAAACCCCATCATATCAACGTTTGTTGATTGATGAGGCTTCTTGTAAAAAGGCTGAAAAATCGTGAAAAAATTAACGTGAGTAGAACTCAACGATTAATGCTTCGTCGATTTCGCCTGATAATTCGCTACGTTCTGGTAAACGAACGAATTTCGCTTTTTTAGCATCTGCATCAAACTCTAAGTATTCTGGAACGAAGCTATTTAATTCTAAAGCTTCGTTAACAACGCTTAAGTTTAATGAACGTTCACGTAAAGAGATCTCTTGACCTGGTTTTACGCTGTATGATGGGATGTCAAGACGTTTTCCGTCCACTAAGATGTGGCCGTGGTTAACGAGCTGACGAGCAGCACGACGTGTGCGTGCAAGACCCATACGGTATACTAAGTTATCAAGGCGTGTTTCGAGTAAGATCATGAAGTTCTCACCGTGAACACCTTGCATTTGTCCTGCTTTGTTGAATAAGTTACGGAATTGACGTTCGTTTACACCGTACATGAAACGAAGTTTTTGTTTTTCCTGTAATTGTTTACCGTACTCTGATAATTTCGTGCGTTGAGTTGGACCATGTTGTCCTGGTGCGTATGGACGCTTTTCGATTTCTTTACCAGTACCGCTTAAAGAGATTCCTAAGCGACGTGAGATTTTCCAAGTTGGACCTGTATAACGAGCCATGAATGACTCCTCCTTTTAAATTGGTTTTATTTGTAAAATAAAAACCAGAAGTACGCGTCATCTTATCTATTCTAACTTATTGCACCTTCGTTCGAGCAGCCATCGAATTACACGATGCATCACCACGAATGTGGATTAGAATAAAATGAAGATGTGTACAACTGCTGCGTTTATCTTACACCTGAATCATTCTACTAATTTTTCAAATGCTTGTCAAGAGAAGTAAGGAGAGTTCAATCGATTTCAAATCGAAATAAGTTTAGTATTATTTTGTTGAGTATTATTTTATTTAATCAAACGAGAAAAAATCGAAAATAGCAGGGTATTAATCTTTAATTGCAACATTGGTCATTAGTCGAG
>JASLHQ010000151.1 GCA_030152265.1 Savagea sp. | reverse complement strand
GGTACGTGGATCAATATGGTCGTCATCGGAACGTTTATCGATATTAGTTTAGCTGTCTTACCGGAAACACCGACATTCGCTTCAAGTTTGACGAGTTTCGTTTTAGGTGTCATCGTCATGGGAATCGGTGTCGGCATTTACATCGCTCCGAACTTAGGGGCAGGGCCTCGCGATAGTTTAATGTTATTGTTTATGGATAAGTTAAATATGAGCATTAATACAGCACGAACGCTGATGGAAGTGCTCGTCGCAATCGGCGGTTGGTTCCTCGGGGGACCTGTCGGCATCGGAACGGTACTGATCGCATTCGGACTCGGTTCTTTCGTTCAACTGGCGATGCCGTACAGCACGAAAGTATTAAAACGTCTCATCCGAGAACGCGATCATTATCTTTTAAATGAATGATAAAAAAGCTGACCTTTTCAAAAGGCCAGCTTTTTTAAGCGTTCAAGCGTTGGAAAGAATGGTATAGCGTATACTTTTGCATGCCGTGGGTTACATTCATCAATTGTTGAAACTGTTGTTCCGCCGTCGCTTCATCTCCTTCATAATGAGCGATGAGCGATGCCGCTGAAAAGCGAGTCCACGGGGACGTTAATTTCGCTTCGTATTGACGCGCTTCTGCAAACTCTCCACGCATCGCGTGCGCAATGAGTAAAAAATAAACGCGATATTCAGAAGGGGATAAGCTTTCAGCATGCGCTTGTAAAGCGTCCGCATCTTTTTCGAAAATCGCTAAATTCCCTTTGTACACCATTTGCATTTCAGGTTGCGGGAAGCGCTCGAGCATCGTATGAAGCGCGTTGATTACTTCCTCATCTGTCCCGTGTGCTAGTTGATAAGAATAATTAAAAATTGGACGTTTCGCATTGTTTTTCATGTAGCGATCGACGAGTTTTAAATTATTCGTTTTGTAAATGATGTAAAATGGCCAACTGACCGAAATAATCATAAACACTAAAAAAATAGCACCGATCGTCACATACGTCGGCAAGCCGAGCGATTCAAATGTGAACGCGAGTACAATTCCGAGTGCAACTAACAATAAAATACGCATAAAAGGTAAACTTCTCACAAATCGTCATCTCCTTATGCGTATTAGTATATCAAATTATTCGACCGTATCGTTAGACCAATCGTATGTGTAGAAGTATTCATTTTCGAAATAAGCGGTCGCATCCGGCATTCCTTTTTCGATACCGTCTTTTAAGTTGCCGAGTACAAGCGCTGTTTGAGAAGCATGTGCTTCGAGTGCCGCTTGTTTATGTTTCGCCATTTCAGGTAAATAATGATGAATATCAGGCTCTCCAATATGTTCGACCGTGTCGTTTGCGAATGCGATTAAATGAAGTTTCGGACGTTCGTCTTCTGGAAGCGCTCGGACTGCACGAATGACCGCACGTGCGGATGCTTCGTGATCCGGATGGACAGAAAATCCTGGATAAAAGGAATAAATGACAGACGGTTGCAACTCTTCAATGTAAGCTGCGACTTTTTGTGTCATTTCTTCATCGTCTTCAAATTCTAATGTTTTATCGCGCAAACCACCGAGTCGCACATCTTCAACATTCATCGCGCGACAAGCGTTCATCAATTCTTCTTTTCGAATGCTCGGTAACGTTTCACGATTCGCAAAAGGGGGATTGCCGAAGTTGCGTCCCATTTCTCCGAGTGTCCAACAAACATACGTGACAGGCACTCCGAGTTCTCGGTATTTCGATAACGTTAAACTACAGGCGAATGATTCATCATCAGGGTGTGGCAAGATGACGAGTACGTGGCGTTCTTTCTCTAACATAGTGATCCTCCTTTATTATTGGGCGAATGGTGTTTCGCTAATTTGTAAGCTGACAGCGAGCTTTCCTTCTCCATCCAGTCCTGCCATGAGAAGGCGGTTTTCTTCATCGACGATATAGTGTGTAATCCCTTGCGCATAAACCCAACCGCCTTCTAATTTTAAACCGACGCGATGAGGATAGTCTGGTGTTACTTTACCGAGTGAATAGTTCAGTTGTACGTTGCGGATGAACGCACCGCTATTAAAAAAACCTTCTTGGAAATGCGCCGCATATGCACCATTCGTCGTTTCTAAATGGATGTAAACGGGGCGGTTCGCAAGCTTGTTTAGTTCTTGTTGTAATGGATTGACTTGTACAATTTGCATCATGATTCCTCCCTTATAGATATATTATAAAGAAGCCTATTTTAAATTGCGACGAACTCGTGTTTGAAGTTGTAAAAAGAATGAAACTTTCTTATGCTTATACGAAGAAAAGGAGTGAAACGAATGAATTCATCAAAGAAACGTCCTATTATTTGGACCGTTGTGTTCGGTATGTTTCTCATAACAGGTCTTATCGTTTATCTCGTCTATTCATTATTTTTAGGTTCATCGATGCAAGAACGCAAATCGCAAGTGCTCGAACAAATTCGAGACGTATCGGAACTTGCGACGGCAGAAGCGGTGACGAAAGTCATTATCGAACGAGAAGATAATAAAGTGTTCGGCCAATCGATCGGCATTAATTTGCCAGGAACGAAGCGACAATTACTCGTCGTCATTCCAGGCTCGGTAAAAGCGGGAATCGACTTATCGCAAGTGACAGAAGAAGATTTCATCATTGATGAAGAAGAAAAGACGGTACTGTTTCGCATTCCGCACGCGGATTTTTTAGGCGGGGTGAATCTCGACTTTGAACGTGTCGACATTTATTCTTCAGAAGGGCTTTTCCGTTCAGAAGCGACGATTAATGAAGCTTATGAGTTGGCAGAAGAAGCCGTGAAGCTCGTGCAAGAAGAAGCGAAACAACAGCAAGTACTCGAACGAGCGGAGAAAAACGCCGAACGTCTCATCCGTGAGTTGTTTCAATTTGAAGGGTATACTGTAACTATTGAATATAAGGAGTGAATGTCTTGAAACAATTAATCGGCAATGACTGGGATGAGCGCCTGCAGCACGTTTTTGCATCATCTTCTTACGAAGCATTGCGCCAATTTTTAAAAGAAGAATATGCGACAACGACGATATTTCCAGACATGCATGACATATGGACGGCTCTCAAATGTACGCCGTTTTCAGAAACGAAAGTCGTCATTCTCGGACAAGATCCGTATTATCGACCGAATCAAGCGCACGGAATGAGTTTCTCTGTGAAACCAGGAGTTGCATTACCACCAAGCTTGCGCAACATGTTTAAAGAGCTCGCGACAGACCTTCAAGTAGACGCTCCGACAGAAGGAACGTTAACAGGTTGGGCGACACAAGGAGTCCTTTTACTAAACGCTGTGCTCACCGTACGAGAAGGTGAGCCGAACTCACATAAAGGAAAAGGCTGGGAAGTTGTTACGGATGAAGTTATTCGTCAACTAAATAACAAAGACGAACGCGTCGTGTTCATTTTATGGGGCAATGAAGCGAAAAAGAAAAAAGCACTCATCGATCAATCAAAACATGTCATTATTGAAGGGGTACATCCGAGTCCTTTGAGCGCTCATCGTGGATTTTTCGGAAGCCGTCCGTACACCCGCACGAATGAAGCGTTACAGGAAGCAGGACTGACACCGATCGATTGGAAGAAGGTGAGTATCGGATGGCCCATTCCGTAAAACCGAACTGTTTTCGTTGTCGCTATTTCCGCGTGACGTGGGAACGGCAAAATCCGAGAGCTTGTGAAGCGTACGGATTTAAAACGCGTGAAGTTCCGTCGGCGGTCGTCTTACGTTCGTCAGGTTTACCTTGTATGAAATATGCACCGAAAGAAGGAAATCGTTCATGAATTATGAAGCTATTTTAAACGAAATTGAACAACAATTAAAAAGTGCTCGCACAACGTCTGAAACAGCGGACATTCGTGCACGCCTTACAGCGATTCAAGCATTGTGTAATGCGGCGCTAGGAGGAGCGAGCCGTCCGGCAAGTTCAGCAGCTTTAACTGTGCAACCATCTACTGCTACATTTGTCACATCGGAATCTAACCCTCTACCCGTCACAGCAGCTGCGCCATCTGTCCGTTTAGAAGAGGACGATGCGAATGGTGATTCTTTATTCGATTTTTAGTTTGTCTTTGTTCATGTTAAATTCACAAAGCTTTCGCGCGAAAGTGATATACTAGAAACTAGTAAAAAATTGAAAAAAGGAGTCGAAAGACATGCCATTTTATTTAATCGCAGGTGCGATCAATGCTGTAATAGGTGTCGCACTCGGTGCCTTCGGAGCGCACGGTTTAGAAGGGAAAGTCGAAGATAAATATTTAAAAGTGTGGGAAACAGGGGTCGAGTACCATATGTACCACGCGCTTGCACTACTCATTGTAGGAGTGTTAATGAGCTCATCATTTTTCGGTGAAACACCGATGCTTAAATGGGCAGGGAACTTATTCATTCTCGGGATCATTTGTTTCTCAGGTAGTTTATATGTGACGACAATCGCAGGAGGAGGCCTCGGGAAATTCGGCCTCATTACACCACTCGGTGGCGTACTCTTCATGATTGGCTGGATTTTATTTATCGTGGCAGTTATTAAACGATAAAGATGTATGGACGCTCTACTTCATTTGTTTAAATGAGGTAGAGCTTTTTTTTGTTCATCTTCCGTTCATCTACACTTTTTACACTAAAGAAGAACAAGTCCAAAAAGCACCGATCCTAGTTGAAGTAGAATCGGTGCTTTGTATGACTTATAGAGCGAAAAATTGTGCGCGATCGTCGCCATCGAGTAAATGACCGACGAAGAATGAACCGAACACGCCGTAACGTGCACTCACTTCATCGAAGCGCATTTCGTAAATTAATTTTTTGAATTGGAGAACGTCGTCTGCGAAAAGTGTAACGCCCCACTCATAATCGTCGAAACCGACAGAACCTGAGATGATTTGTTTTACTTTTCCAGCGTAGCTACGTCCGATTAAGCCGTGGCTGTACATGAGTTTACGACGTGTTTCCATATCGAGCATGTACCAGTTGTCATTGCCTTCACGCTTTTTATCCATCGGATAGAAGCAAATGTAAGGGCGACGTGGAAGTTCAGGGTAAAGACGTCCACGAACGTATGGGTTTTCGTATGGATCTTCGTCAGACTCACCAGCTAAGTAGTTAGAAAGTTCAACGACTGAGAAGTATGAGTATTCTTTTACTAAAAAGTCTGAAATTGCAAGCTTGTTGAATTTCGCTTCAAGCGCCTGAAGTTCATCTAACGTTGGACGAAGCATCATTAACATGAAGTCCGCTTTCTGGCCAATTACTGTATAGAATGCGTGGCTTCCTGTTTTTTCGTCGTCCGCTTTTTGGAGTTCGTCTAAAAACGCAACGAATTCTTGAACGATTGTGTCACGCTCTTCTTGTGCAAGCATTCTCCAGCTCGCCCAGTCTACTGAACGCAAATCATGTAATACGTACCAACCATCTAAAGTTTGAGCTGCTTCGTTCGCTAATTGTGCGGACTTTGCGAGCTCTTTTTTCATTTCTTCATTCACTTTAGTCAACTCTCCTTTAAAAATAGTTTCAAGCCAAGTGTAGCACATCTTTACTAAAAGTTATGCTTTCAAGCACCCCTGTCATCAATTTGCCACGAACGGCTAGACTTCTTCCCGAGCTTTTGACAACTGTCTCTTTTGTCCGTCGAAAAAAGCTGATATGCTAAAAGAAGAATTTGAACGATAGGGAGAAGCACAATGGATCAAATTGAACGTATGTTATATCGAAAGACGTGGCGTTATATGGATGAATCGCTCATCTCGCGCTCACGTTCAGCATTAGAATCGTTTGCGACAGACGATACGTTATGTCATATCGTCGGCCAGCAAATGAGTGAGGCGATCGTTCGCACGTGGGTTCACGACCAGACGATCGTGCTCGGCATTCAAGATTATCGTTTGCCGTATGTCGAAGAAATGATGGATTATTGTCGCACGCGAGGATATACGCCAATCGTACGCAATTCAGGTGGTTTAATGGTGGCGTTAGATGACGGGGTACTGAACATTACTCTCGTCTTTCCAGAAGATGTCGGATCGATCGATATTAACGACGGGTATGAAGCGATGCTTCTATTCGTTCAATTGCTCTTTCCAGAAGCGGAAGGACGTATTAAGGCATACGAAATTGTCGGTTCGTACTGTCCAGGAAGTTATGATTTAAGCATCGATGGCAAAAAGTTCGCAGGCATTTCGCAGCGACGCGTCCGCAACGGCATCGCGGTACAAATTTATTTAAGCATCGAAGGAAGCGGAAGTGAACGTGCAGCATTCGTCCGGGAATTGTATGACATCGGCTTGCAAGGGGAGGAGACGAAATTTACTTATCCTAATGTACAGCCAGAAGTGATGGCATCGTTAAATGAATTGTTAAACGAACAGTTTACAGTAGCAGACATCGTACACCGTACGGAACGCCTCATCCATTTACTTGCGGACCGAGTCGAAAATTATCCATTCACAGATGAAGAACTGACATGGTATGATTATTATTTAAGACGGATTTTTAAAAGAAATGAGAAGTTATTCGCTAAATGAACGGAGCTCAGCATAACTGTTGAGCTTTTTCATATCACATGCATAGTAGGAGGTGTGCAATGATTCCATATCGTGAACAAAAGTTATCAGAAGAGAAAGTGTTCAAAGACCCGATTCATCATTACATTCACGTGCGCGACCGTGTCATTTGGGATGTAATCGGAACGAAAGAATTTCAACGTTTGCGTCGCATTCGCCAACTCGGCACGACATATCTCGTCTTCCACGGAGCGGAGCATAGTCGTTTTCAACATTCTCTCGGCGTGTACGAAATTGTACGTCGCATCGTCGACGATGTATTTACAGGACGACCTGAATGGCGAGAAGAAGAACGTCTCGTCACACTTTGTGCTGCCTTACTTCACGATTTAGGGCACGGCCCATTTTCACATGCATTTGAAAATGTATTTGAGCTCGATCATGAACAGTATACGCAAGCGATTTTGCTCGGTGATACGGAAGTGAATGAAGTGTTGTCACGGGTCGCACCAGATTTTCCGGAACGAGTGGCGAACGTCATTGAAAAGACGTATCATGATAAATTAGTCGTCAGTTTAATTTCGAGTCAAATTGATGCGGACCGTATGGATTATTTGCAGCGCGATTCGTATTATACAGGAGTGAGTTACGGTCATTTCGACATGGAGCGTATTTTGCGCGTCATGCGTCCGACGGAAGAACAAGCGGTCATTAAATATAGCGGGATGCATGCGGTCGAAGATTACATTATGAGTCGCTATCAAATGTATTGGCAAGTGCATTTCCATCCGGTATCACGCAGTGCGGAAGTCATATTAATTAAAATTTTGCATCGTGCGCGACAGCTATATAAAGAAGGATACATATTCCAATCGGAACCGACTTTATTTATTCCGTTTTTCAAAGAGCGCGTGACAGTGGAAGATTATGTCGCGTTGGATGAGAGTATTTTATTGTCATCTTTCCAACTTTGGCAACGTGAAGAAGATGCGATTTTATCGGATTTATGTACGCGATTCATTAATCGACGTTTGTTTCAATATGCGGAATTTGACCCAGCGACAGAATATCAAAAATTTGGGGAACTTCAAAAGTTGTTTGAACGTGCTGGACTCGATCCGACGTATTATTTAGTGACGGACTCTTCTTCCGATTTACCGTACGACTTTTACCGGACTGGAGAAGAAAATGAACGCATTCCGATTCATTTACAAATGCCAGATGGCACCTTGCAAGAATTGTCTCGAAAGTCTGAGATTGTCGAAGCGATTTCGGGGAAAAGAAGAACAGACCATAAAATATATTATCCAGAAGATGTATTAAAGCGCGGAGCGGAGTCGAATCCGCACTATGCAGCGATATTGCAATTGATCGGTGAGAAATAGGAGTGGTGAACGTGTTACAAGATCATGCGAAGCTCGTCCAATTTATTCGCAAAGCGACAGAAGTGCGCGGACGAAAAAAATTACAAAAGATGATTTATATTGCGAAGCGTTGTGGAGTCCCTTTTAATGAAAAATATCAATTACACATGTACGGTCCTTATTCAGAAGAATTGACATGTCGCATTGAAGAATTGTGTGAACTCGGCTTTTTACAAGAAGCGTTAGAAGATAAAGGGTCGTACGTCGTTTATCGTTATGAAGCGACAGCGACAGGCCTTGAATTTGCGGAAACGTTTACGGATGAACAATTCATTCCAGAACACCTCATCGAAAGTATGCAGTCGAAAAGTTCGCGCTTTTTAGAGCTTGTGTCGACATTGTATTACTTCGATGAGTTGCCGAAAGAAGCGCAAATTGAGAAAGTGAAAATCGTGAAAAATAAATTGAATTACACGGATGAAGAGTTTGAGGAAGCATTCGTTTATATCGAAGAGCTTGCGAAATTAGTCCAATAAAAAAAGAAGGGATCTCCCTTCTTTTTTTATTGGTCGCTAATGCGTTTGCCGCCTTTTGCGAAGTTTTCTTTTTTCATTTCTTCGATGACGACCCAAATTCCTTCAGCAGGCGCGCCTACTGATTCTGACACAGCTTGCGTCACTTTGTCGCAAAGTTCACGTTTCTGTTCTTCTGTGCGTCCTTCTAACATTTGTACAGTTACAATCGGCATTTGATTTCCCTCTTTTCGTCAATATTCGGTATAGTATATAGTATAGCAGAATTAAAGGGGGTAAAAAATGATGTCAAATAAAAAAATGTCTTTTACGATTATAAAAGATGATCCGACAGACGGACATAAAGGGTTCGGAATCGGTTCGATTTCACTTGAGAACGTCACGCCACTTTTCATCGACGTTCAAGAAGAGGAAGCATATATTGAAGTTGGCGCGATGCATGCGCGTGGCCCGACAGAACGTGGTATTAAATTTACGAACGACCGAGCGGATTCAGAAGGTGGCAAACCGTATTGGCTCGTTTGGGTGACGATCGACTTTAAAGAAGAAGGACCGTACTACGCAGGAATGACTGCATGTGAACTCGTCGTCAATCGTGAAAAACGTCGCGGATATAAAATTTTAGCCGATCACGTGAACAATTTAGACCGTTCGATGAAACGACGCATTATCGTCGACCAAATGGATGACGCATCAAAGCGCGTATTGGCGAAATTTTTAGAGGAACATAACGCAGAAATGTGGGAGCGTAGCGAAGCGGAGTTACACGAACAATTACGAGTATAATATGAACAAAGCGTGACATTTTATCGATAGTTTTTCATAAGAGGTTGAATGTCAGTTCGAAAGGAAGTAAACTAATAAATACAGCTTCTATATGTAAGCTAGGACATTGAGCGGACAAATTTAAGAAACCAAGCATCTTATGTTTGCTTGCTCGAACAGAAGGCTTTCCATTTCTCGTTTTGAGAAAGGAGAGCTTTTTTCAATTATAGAACGATAGGCAATCTCGCATGAGAACGTTATAATGGATAAAGATTGAAGAAGATAGTAGGTGACAAGATGGAACAAGCGATTCAATTGAAAATTCGTTCGCTCATTCAACACCCTGGACATGAACCGATGATCGAATATCAAAAAGTGAGAGGGACATTGTTTAAAAAAGCACGCTCTACTTACATTCGGTATGACGACCGCATGTCGGGTCAAGTCATTCAAACGACATTGAAAGTGTCCGAACGAGAACTCGTCATTTTCCGAAAAGGGGCGGTGACGATGAAATTACCACTCACCATCGGATTACGTCGTGCAGCGACTTATTCGAACAACGGAATGAAAATGCAGCTAGAGAGTGAAGCGGAACGATTGCTCGTGAGACGTGAAGAAAATGAATATTCTATCGACGTTACATATCATCTCTATGCAAATGAAGATAAGCTCGGCACGTACGAGCTCGCAATAACTTATACGGAGGCGACAGCATGAACGCAGTACAGCAAGTAGAAGAGCAAATTAAAGCGACATTGAAAGAAGCGGTAATCAACGCACAGTTAACGGACGCACCAGACGAATTAAACATCCATTTAGAAACACCGCGCAACAAAGAGATGGGTGATTATGCGACGAACGTAGCGATGCAATTAACGAAAGTAGCGAAACGTGCACCACGCCAAATTGCAGAAGCGATTCTTGAACATTTACCAGAAAATGAATGGATCGAATCGATCGAAATTGCAGGACCTGGATTTATGAACATCCGCGTGAAAAAAGACTACTTGGCAGACGTCGTGAAAACGGTGCTCGCACAAGGTGACACGTACGGTCGTTCAAACGCCGGACAAGGTGAAAAAATTCAAGTAGAATTCGTTTCAGCGAACCCGACAGGAGACCTTCATTTAGGTCACGCACGTGGCGCATCACTCGGCGACTCATTGTGCAATATTTTAGATGCAGCAGGGTATGACGTATACCGCGAATATTATATTAACGACGCAGGGAATCAAATCGATAACCTCGCGATGTCAATTGACGTTCGTTACGCGGAAGCGCTCGGCCAAGAAAAAGAAATGCCGGAAGACGGCTACCGCGGTGCAGACATTATCGCATTAGCGAAAAAAATCGCAGAACGTGACGGCGATAAATGGTTGAACGTCGACGAACAAGAACGTCTCCAAGCGTTCCGTCAAGAAGGGCTCGACTACGAACTAGGCAAATTAAAAGAAGACTTAGCGAATTTCCGCGTATCATTCGACCGTTGGTATTCTGAAACATCGCTTTACGAAAGTGGCAAAATTGATACGGCACTCGACGCATTGCGCGCGAATGGTCACGTTTACGAGGAAGACGGAGCGACATGGTTCCGCTCGACGACGTTCGGTGACGATAAAGACCGCGTACTCATTAAACAAGACGGTTCGTACACGTATTTAACTCCGGATATCGCATATCATAAAGATAAACTTGACCGCGGTTTTGAAAAGCTCATTAACATTTGGGGAGCGGATCACCACGGTTACATTCCACGTATGCAGGCAGCGATTGAAGCGCTCGGCTACGACCGCGATACGTTAGAAGTAGAAGTCGTTCAAATGGTACAACTGTTTAAAGACGGCGAAATTTTCAAGATGAGTAAGCGTACAGGTAAAGCAGTGACATTGCGTGAACTTGTAGAAGATGTCGGACTCGATGCGGTTCGTTATTTCTTCGCGATGCGTTCAGGCGATACGCAAATGGACTTCGACTTAGATCTCGCAGTATCTCAATCGAATGAAAACCCGGTCTACTACGCACAATACGCACATGCGCGAATCGCTTCGATTTTACGTCAAGCGGCAGAACAAAATATGGAAGCGGACGTAGAGAAGGCTTCTTTATTAACGTCAGAAAAAGAAATTGAATTAATGCGTAAAGTGGGCGACTTCCCACAACTCGTATCGGATGCAGCGCGTGCACGTGCACCGCACCGCATTACGACGTACGTACAAGAATTGTCATCGACATTCCACAGTTTCTACAACGCACAAAAAGTGATCGACGCAGAACAACTCGAACGCTCAGCAGCTCGTCTTGCGCTCGTGACGGCGACGAAACAGACGATTGCGAACGCACTTCGTTTAGTCGGAGTAGCAGCGCCAGAAAAAATGTAAAAAGTTTCATCGAAAGCGAACTGATTTTTAATCGGTTCGCTCTTTTTGTGTATAATAAGAACGGACTTCAAAGGTGAGGTGCTCGCTTTGGCGAGAGAATAGGGAAAGATGTGAAAATCATCTACGGGCCCGCCACTGTGAAACGTTCGGAATGTGAAAGACCACTGAAAGAAAAGGACTCTTTCGGGAAGGGAGCATTCATCATGCGTCAGTCAGGAGACCTGCCTCAACTTTTCACACCACTCGCTCGGCACGAGTGTCAAGCCGTCCTCTTGCACGTGTGAAAGAAGTCGAACGGTCATAAAGGAGGAAGAAAAATGAAAAAACAATATGTACTCTCATTGTTTGTCGCTTTGTTTTTAGTGTTAGCAGGATGTTCTGCAGAACCTGAGCTAAAGCCGAATGATGAAAGTACCGTTCAGTCGATTACAGAAGGTACGACGTATCCGTTAACGACGACGGATACATTCGACAATGACATCACATTGCCTGAAGAACCGAAACGCATCGTCTCGCTCATGCCGAGCAATACCGAAATTTTATTTGCGCTCGATTTAGATGAACGAATTGTCGGTGTTTCGGATTTTGATGATTATCCGAAAGAAGCGGAAACGAAAGAAAAGATTGGAGGCATGGAGTTCAACGTCGAAGCGATTTTAGCGTTGGAACCAGACCTCGTCGTTGCACACGAGTTAAATATGAGTGCGGCGGACGGCCTCGAGCAGTTGCGTCAAGCGGGGATTCCTGTTTATACGGTCGCGAATGCAGCGAGCTTTGATGCGACATACGATACGATTTTAATGCTCGGAGAAGTCGTCAATCGCACGAAAGAAGCGGAACAAATAGTGAAAGAGATGCAAGAAGCGGTCGATGAAGTGTTCCGTGCGACGGAAGCGATCGACACACAAAAACGCGTCTTCGTCGAAACGTCTGACCTTCCGCACATTTACACACCAGGAACAGATACGTTTATCGATGAAATGTTGTCGATCATGCATGCAGAAAACGTCGTGAAAGAACAAGGGTGGGTAGAGATGAGCCCGGAAGCGATCGTCGAGGAAAATCCAGACGTCATCGTCATCATGTATGATTATGTGCCGAACATTATCGAACAAGTGAAAGCCCGTCCTGCTTACGATGCAGTGAAAGCTGTTCAACAAGATGCGGTCGTTCAAGTGGACGAAAATTTATTGAGCCGCCAAGGTCCACGTTTGTCAGAAGGTTTGCGCCAATTAGCAGAAGCAGTATATCCAGAGGCATTCCATGACTAAACGTTGGTCTGTCGTCGCATTACTTATAATAAGTAGTGTCATTTTCATCATCGCGACAGCAGGAGGAGCAGTCCGCATACCGTGGACTGCTTTCTTATTTCAAGAAGAAGGTGTATACACGTCGATTTTATGGCAAATTCGCATGCCTCGCGTCGTGCTTGCAGCTTTGATTGGTGGCGCGCTCGCCATATCAGGGGTCGTCATGCAGTCGCTATTACAAAATCCGCTCGCAGACCCGTTTACGCTCGGTGTCTCTTCGGGAGCGGCAGTCGGCGCAACGCTTGCGATCGCTTTCTCTTTATCGTTTTTCGGAAGTTGGACGATCGTTGGCTTTGCGACGCTCGGTGCCCTTTTTGCGATGGTACTCGTTCTCGTATTGACGCGTTTCATCGATACGCAAATGCGAATGGAGATATTGCTGCTCGTCGGGGTTATGATGGGTGCTTTTTTATCAGCTATCACTTCGCTCATTTTACTTTTTTCACCGGATGAAACACGTCCGATTTTATTTTGGTTAATGGGAAGCGTGTCGATGAAAGGATGGTCTGCCGTCGTCATAGTCGCACCGATTATCCTCATCTTATCTCTTTACATTTCGTCGCAGGCGCGCGCTTTAAATGCTTTTAGCTTAGGGGAACAAGAAGCGCACATCGTCGGGGTCGACGTGAAACGATTTAAACGCAATATGTTCGTTGTCGTATCATTGCTCGTCGGCAGTGCGGTCGCTTTTTCTGGAATGATCGGCTTCGTCGGGTTAATTGTTCCGCACGTGACGAGACTGTTCGTCGGTTTTCATCATAAATATGTCCTGCCGCTTTCCTTTCTCA
>JASLHQ010000076.1 GCA_030152265.1 Savagea sp. | reverse complement strand
CCCACGTTGCATCTTCCAAAATTGAAAGCAAGTCTGCTTCCGCTACTTTTTCCCCGTTAAATGCTTTAATTGAGCGACGTTGTACAATCGCGTCACGCACAGATAATGATTGTTTTGTCATAACCATTCTCCTTTATTATGTATAGTCCCCATCATTATACATTAAGTCGTATGAAAATTAGAAAAATTTGCTTTCGCTCCTGTAACCGAATGTTCATAATTCTCCATATGATTTTTGTCATATTGTATCGATTTTCAATATTTTTCACTGTATAGTGAAAATCATTATATAACAAAGGGTAGGATGAACAAACATGACTCAAAAAATCGCATGGATTATCGATAGCCTCGGCTATTTAACACCTGAACTCGCGGCACGTCCTGACGTATTTGTCGCTCCGCTTACCATTCATTTCGGAACGGATAGTTATGTGGATGGTGAAAGTTTAACGACCGACGAACTGTACGAAAAAATTAATACGACAAAATCAATTCCGACGACTTCACAACCTTCTGCGGGATACTTTGAAAACTTATACCGCTCTTTAAAAGAACAAGGATACGACTGTGCGATTGCGGTTCACATTTCTAGTAAATTAAGTGGGACATTCGCTTCTTCTAATGCAGGTGCAGAACTTGCTAATTTCACCGTTCATACGGTTGACTCTTTATCGATGTCATACGGCATGACGTACATGTTAGAACGTGGAATCGAGACGTATGAAGAAACAAAATCGATTGAACAAACGATGCAAGTTATTCAAAACTTAGCTGCTAAATTACAAAACTACATTTTAATCGGGAAATTAGATCAATTGTATAAAGGTGGACGTATGAGTGGCGTTCAATATTTCCTCGGCAGCTTATTAAAAATGAAACCGGTCGTCCATATGAACGATGAAGGTTTATTAATTCCTTACGATAAAGTACGCTCTGAAAAGCGCGGCGTTCAATATTTAATCGATCGCGTCACAGAAAAAGCAGACCAAATGACTTCTTGTTTGTACATTATGCACGGTAATGTCGAACAACGCGCAGTCGCTTTAAAAGAAGCGATTCATAAACAAATCCCAAACCTTGATATTCGCATCGGTGAAATTAGTTCATCCATCGCGGTACATGCTGGTGAAGAAACGTTAGCCATTTTATGGTTTGAAGAAGATGGGCGAAATTAATTTCCAACACTTCCTAAAATAGAAAAGAGCATTCGTCTAAAATGAAACTAGACAAATGCTCTTTTTTTCTTCTTTTTTTATATGTTCTTCATCATTAAGAACAAGATAAATAGCATTCCCACTTTTTCTCTATCTCTTTAGCGCATTTCGGTTTGCCATAAAAATATCCTTGCATATATTGCACATTGAGTCGTTCAATATATTTTTTCTGTTCCGCCGTTTCAACACCTTCTACAATGACGTCCACTTGTAAACGTTGAGCAAGTTGAACAATTGCTTCCAATACGTAATGTACTTGTGTAGACACACTTAATTGTTCAACAAATAGCCGGTCTAATTTCAAATAGTCTGGTTGAATCGTTAAAATTTTCTCTAACGAAGCATATCCTGTACCAAAATCGTCGATAGCAATTCGGAATCCGTAATCTCTTATTTCATCCACCAAACGCTTTAAAGCAACATCGTCTGGACTTTGCATAGATTCTGTTAATTCCACTGTAATTTGTTCAGGGCGAACGTCGTACCAATCACAGTTACGAACTAACTTTTGAATAACCGTTCTAGAAAATAACTCTGACATTGATAAATTAAACGATACATTGACCTCACTATACTTTGAATTCCAAGTAGCAAGCTGTTTCACTAACTCTGTTACGACCCATTCACCAATCGGAATCATCATCCCTGTTTCCTCTAAATAAGGAAAAAATAAAGCTGGTGATATAATTCCTCTTTCAGGATGGTCCCAACGTAACAATGCTTCAAAACTAACAATATTTGCATCACTTTGCACAATCGGCTGATAATACAATTTAAATTGATCTTTTAACAAAGCTTCACCAATTTGCTCTGTCATTTTATGAACTTTTTCATAGCTTTCTATCATTTCCATTTTGTTCTTTACTTTCAATATTCGATACAACTTTATTCACTTCACTTTCATTCAAAGTAAATTTAGAAGAAATATCCATTAGTATGCCACTTTCTTTTTCCACTTGCGTAGCGACGTGTTTAATTTGTTCAATGGAGCTGACTTGCTGTTCAGCTGAAGCGCTAATTTCTTCCGAAGCTGCTGCAGATTGCTCTGAAATCGATGATAAATGATGAACATAATCATTCACTTCCGTACGAGAAGCTACCATATTTTCAACATTGTGATATAGTCGGTCAATTTGTTGCATGATATTTTCCATATGTTGATCAATATTTTCCAAAGCACTATGAGTCTGTGTGACAGAGTCGTTTTGTTCTAACATGCTCGTATGCGTTCGTGACATTTGCTCCACTGCATGTTGAACAGAAGTAATTGCTAACTGAATAATGTTCGTAATCCGTTGAGCTGATTTAGCAGATTGTTCCGCTAAATTACGAACTTCTTGCGCTACTACTGAAAAGCCTTTTCCAGCTTCACCTGCACGCGCTGCTTCAATAGAAGCATTTAATGCGAGTAAGTTTGTTTGCGCAGAAATATCATTCATGACATCAATAATTTTTTCGATGTCATTCATATGATGAGTCAACTGTTTCATATCGTTTTCGGCTTCTTGAATTCGTTGGAAAGTTTGTTCTGATTGTCGTCGCAACTCTGAAATACGCTCTGCACTTTCATTGCTGACGATAGATGTTTTTGAACTCATTTCCTGCATTACTGCTGTACTCTGTTCTACCTCATTAAACTGTACATTCAAATGTTCCATTACCTTTTGCATATTTTCTAAATCTTCTGTTTGGGCTACTGTCCCTACTGCGACATCATGAATCGCATTCGCAACTTGACTGCTCGACTCCACATTTTCTTGCGCAGTTACTTCTAATAAACGAACGTCGGTCATCAAGCGCTCTGAAGAATCTTTAATGTTCACCATATGTTCATTTAAGTTGTGTAACATGTCATTAAAATGAGTTGCTAGACGTCCGACCTCATCTTTGCTATAAACCCGTGCCACAATATTTAAATTACCGTTCTTCACTTCTTCCATACAAAATGCCATTTCTCGTATAGGGTGGGTCAATTTGCTGGAAGTGAACGCAGTAATGCCAATAGCGATGACAAAAGCAATAATGGAGATGGAGAGTATCGAACGCTTCACTCCACTTAATAAATTAAACATATTTTCCTCTAAAAAGATGACACCCACTTGAAATGTTTCTACCGTATCGTAATAAGCTTGTCTCTTTTGATTTTCTAACTCGAAATGAAACTTTCCATTTGAGTCAGTCATTTTGCTATAAAAACTATCGCTCTCTGTAACAGATTTCCCTCTCTCCGTCGGGTGAACGAGCACCGTTCCTCCTTGATCAATTAAAAAAGCGAAACCATCATACGAGAAATTAAATTCTGTTAATAAAGATTCAATTGAAGTTAAAGGCAATTCTAACAATAATACTCCTAACACTTGTCCATCGTGCACAATTGCTTTAGAAAAAGGAACGAGCAATTGTTCACTTTTAATATCTCGATGCGATTCTCCGAAATATACTTCTTCCGGATTTTGAATCGCCTCTTTATACCAACGTCTTTCATGTGGTCGATATTGCACGTCCTCCATTAATCCGTCTTCTGGAAAGTTAATGAATGTTCCATCATTTAAACCGATCGAATATTGAAACACTTCAGGGTTTGCTTCAATATAACGTTTCAAAAGTTGTTTAACATCTTCTATATTTTCTTTAGATTTTGCATACTTTTGAATATTTGGCAAAGTTGAAAATAGAGATAAATCATCTGCATAATTTTGGAACTCGGATTGTACTAGCGCTGTTAAACGTTCTACTTCTTCTTCCCCTCGCTCTTCAGCTGATTTCTCTATCGCTTTTCCTACCCGATCTGACGTAACAAGTCCTATGCTGATTACAACACTACCCACAATAGCAGTAATCAAAATCATCAACTTCATTTTAATATTCATTTTCAGGTAACTCCTCATAATACTTTCTCTTTGTTCTATAAGTTTTTACCATTTGGCCAAATGAATCGCTTGTCTATATTCAACCATAATCATAATCAGATTTTCTGACAATAGATTTTCTATTATTTTTATACACATTAACCTACTTTTAACGAGTGACGTAAAAAAAACTTATTTATTAGATCGAACAAACTAGACTTTAAGATTTAATTTAATGGTTTAAAATGGGAATTTAAACACGTAAGGACTTAACACTTTTAGTATTTTTTTGATTGAATGAATATTCAATTGTTTTTTTACTCGTTAGACAACGATATAACTCTTTTGTCAAAATGATTCTTTAGACTTTTAATTAATTATCTTCCTCATTTTTTCATATGTTTAAAAATAGATTGTATCACTTTTACACTACTAATGAATTATATTTTATTTTTTTAACAACTTTTTGTTTTTTATATTTTTAATCATATATTGCTTTTATTTTTATTATGTATATTTATCCAAAGGTTCACATTTGGGTATATAAGACTAAATTTAACTTTTTTGAAACTTTACTGAAATATTTCCGTACATGTTAAGTGAGAAAACGTTATACTTTTAAAAGCGTTTTATAAAAAAGGAGTGACAGAATGAATAAGAAAACAGGTATTATCGCACTTATTATTGCCGTTGTAGTAGGCGGTGGAGCGCTTGCCTTCGCATTTTTAGGCGGCTCAACGAAACAAGATTATTTCAAAGCGGAATTTAAATCCGTCCAAACGATGGTTGACGATTTCAAACATCGTTACAAACCGGAACTCGATTATTACGACATGACGATGGAACATGCTGTCGAAGCAAAATCAAAAATGACAGTTGATATGAATAGCCAGTCAGCATTACTTGCGGACGTTCCAACAGATCTCATTAAAGATTCTCATATCGAGATGACGTCACAGTCTGACATGAAAAACAATGTAGCAGATGTTCGTGTAAAAGGTGAAGTTGCCGGAATGCCACTCGACAACATTTATCTTCGCCTCGCACAGCACGACCTTTTCGTTCAATTACCATTTTTATCTGAAGTTTTAACGATCAACGATAAAAAAGTAAACGAATTAATGAAAGAAAATGATCCTGAATGGACAGAAGAAATGAGTATCGACTTTACTCAATTTTTCAATCAAAACGCATTGCCTGCGGATAAAGATATGAAACATGTACAAGATGCGATGTTAAAAACATTGTATAAAAACTTAGACGACAAAGCGTTCACGTCAACGAAAGAAAAAGTGAATGTTTTATCTGAAGAACTAAACGCTGAAAAAATTACGATGGATCTCGGTCCAGAACAATTAAAGAAAGCAACGATCGCTATTCTTGAACTCGTACGCGATGACAAAACGATTCAAAAAATGGTGAAAGAATCGATGACACAAAACGCAATGTTCGAAATGACATCAACAGAAGAAATGATGAAAGATTTCAATAACGATATTAACGAAGCGATTGAAGAAGTGAAACAATCGACTGAAAAGCCACATCTCGTTTCAACAATTTGGATTGCGGACGACTTCATCGTGAAACGTGAATTGACGATGTCTGATGACGAAGAAACAGCTGTACAAGTGAAAGGTGATCATTTACGCAAAAAAGACGGTCACACATTCCAGTACGCATTCGGCTCAGTTGAACAACCGAACGCTTTCACAATTCAAGGTGAAACGAAATTCGACGGCAAAATTACAGCAGACCGCATCGACTTCGCAGTGGAAGATCTCGGTACATTAACGTACACAGCAGATGAAACTCTTGAAAAAGACGTGCGCGATTACAAATATACGTTTAGCGTTCAATCGGATATGGCGATTGCAGGCGAACTCGTTTGGTCTGGTAAAAACGAATATAGTAAAGATGCTATGAAGAGCTCACAACGTGTCGGCATTAACTACGAAGATATTAAAGTAGAAGACGTCGCGCTCATCGTAGAATCGGATACGAAACGTATGAAAGCTGTTTCTGAAAACCCGACAGACAATATTCGTAACTTAAACGACATGTCTCAAGACGAAATTATGACATATCTCGAAACAGAATTTGAAGAAGTCGGCCAAATTTTACAAGGACTGTTCATGTCAACGATGTTTGATGGCGATATGGAAGGCGCTTGGGATGAAGAGCCGATGATGGACTTTACAGACGCAGATTTTGAAGAGATGCGTGCAGAACTTGCGGAAGATGGCATCGAAATGACAGATGAAGAATTCGCAGAGTGGAAATTAGAAATGCAAGAAATGTTCGGAAACGAATAATTCGGGAATGATGAAACGGAATAGGTGAAAACCTGTTCCGTTTTTTAAATTGGAAAGCGAGGTGTTCATGTGCAACATTTGTTTTATTTTATGAAGCATTTTATGCAACTAATGCAACGACAAAAGCTGACAGTTTTCGCTTTTTTATCATTTCCTTTCGTACTCATAATACTCGCACTATGGACGATTATTCCGTTACTTTCCTTTGATGAACATGAGCCGATCCGTTTTGCTATTGTCGACGAAGATCAGTCAAGTGAAACGAAACAATTGCTTGCAGCTTTAACGGACGGTCAATTAATTGAGGGGCCGCTCCGCTTCGAAAGCATGTCTAAAGAAGAAAGCGAGAATGCAATGCATCACAATACAATCGGTGGTGCTTTGCAGTTTCCTACTGGATTTACACGCGCACTTTATGACGGAAAAGCGATTGAACTTCATGTCATCGGAAATGCTAAAAAACAACGTGAAACAGAACTGCTCTACAGTTTGGCACAAACCGTTTCGCAACATATTAATACGTCACAAGCGAATATTTTACTCATCGACCAATACGCAAAGGAAGCAGGATGGTCTACAGCGCAACGGGATGAATTATTATTTGAGCAATTTATGAGTTACAGCTTATTTACGCTCGGAAAAGATGCGATGCTCGAAGAAGAGAAGATTGTGAATCCTTTAACTGATTCCCCTGTCCACTACTTCGCGATTCAATTTTTGTTCGGGTTACTCGTCATGTGGACTTGGCTTTTATATCGTTTCTTCCACAGCACGTTGCCGCCTTCTATTACGATGCGCCTTCAACTATTGAACGTCTCACCACTTTCAATAGAAAGCGCAAAAGGAATCGTTATTACGCTCTTTGTTTTCGTGACGAGTTTGCTCGGCATTATCATTTTGTTACTTTTAAGCTCGATCGTTTTTGTTACGTCGGACGTTCTTTCTCTCGCATTCGCCACGTTACTTACGATCAGCATGACCTTTTTCTTCGTCTCCATTATGGAGCGCTTTCGATTTTTAGCAGCTTCCGCTCAATTGATCGGTATCGTTTTATTGTTAGGGATGAGCGGATTAATAATTCCCCCGCTCTATTTACCTTCGCAACTCCAGCCCGTCGCTTCATTCTCTTTTTTAAATGAATTGACTGAAGGGATGCGTCAGCTCTTTTTAATGGGCAATTTTTCGATGCAATGGTCGGTCAGCATAACAACATTCGGCATGCTCGCACTTTTATGGCTCATCGTTTGGCGTCAACAGAAAGAGGTGAAGTAATACGATGGCTTTATTACGATTTCATTGGCGGTGGTGGCATTGGTTATTATTACTGTTGCCACTCGCAATCACACTACTGCTCTCAAAACTCATCTTTCAAACGACAGAAGAATTTCGCATTCCTGTCGCAATCGTCGATGAAAGTACGGAACAATTTTCGAAAGACTTGCTCGTTGCGCTTTACGATGCGCCTTATATCGACGTATGCGAAATGGACCGTTCCGCTGCTTTACGCGCACTTGAACGGCATGAAGTAGATAGTGTCTTCTTATTCAAACATTCTTTTGATGAACAAATTGCAAAAGGAGAACGACAGGCGATCGTCGAAAGTTATACGTCTAACTTATCGTTCGGGTACAGCACTGCAAAAGAAATTATCACCGCTCACATTCAACAAATTGTAGGGCGAGAGCGTGCAGCGATCGCAATTAAAAACATTGTGAAACGTCCTGTCGATCACGAAGTCATCGCACAACAATCGATACAAGCAGAACGAGAGCGACAATTGCTAACGGTCGTTTTGCACGATGAATTTAGCGATAAGGAGCAACAACGAAAGCCGACAACGCCCCTCCTGTTATGGAGCATCTTCACGATGATCGGGACATATATAATCGGACTCCCTCTTTGGACATTAATACGAAGCTCACTCCGATGGCGCTTTCCGTTTAGTCGCTTATCGAGCATTTCATTATTTTGGCGACAATGGGCCATCCTTAACGGAATCGCCTTTCTCGCAGATAGTATCGCTTATATGTTATTAAACTTTCCATCCCTTTGGACTGTTGCGACGTACCGCTTCACCTTGTTCATCGGAATCGGTCTCGTGTTCACGCTATTTCATACGACACGAGCGCTCCATCGGACAGCGAGCGTCCTATTATTCATACTAATCGCAACAGCAAGTACGACATTCGCGACGTGGCATCCATTCGCCGCGCTATTGCGAGGAACGTTCGCGATGAGCCTCGTCGTCTGTTGTTTACTCGCACTCATGTTCGCGATACGAAAGGAGAATCTTAATGTTACACGTACAACATCTTCATAAAGCATTCGGACAACAAACCGTCCTTCACGACGTCTCGTTCACTATTCCGAAAGGAGATATCGCATGTTTTATCGGAAAAAATGGCGCGGGAAAATCGACGCTTTTTCATATTATTGCGACATTGTTGGATGCTGACAGTGGCACACTCACTTGGGACGGACGATGTTATGAGCAAGAGGCGAAAACGATTCGCCAACAAATCGGATACGTTCCTCAACAACTGGCCATTTGGGAAGATTTTTCCGTCGCTCAAAATATGCGCTTTTTCGAACAACTTTCTCCTATTAGGCGTAGCGACGAACAGCTACGAGCGATTTTAAAAAGTGTCGCACTCGAAGAATGGGATCGGAAAGCGAAACATTTATCAGGCGGAATGAAGCGCAAGTTAAACATCGCACTCTCACTCATTCACCAGCCCGCTCTCCTGTTGCTTGACGAACCGACTGTCGGCATCGACTTACGTTCGAAAATTGAAATTCAACAAGCACTTCTCGCTTTACGCGAACAGTTTGGTATGACGATGTTGTACATTTCACACGATATGGAAGAAGTGACCGCATTAGCCGATACGATTTTTAATGTAGGTGATGATTTGTTTTACACCCAATTGCTCCAAACGAAAGGAATCGACACAATTTCACTTCGTTAACGAAAAATACGCATCTCCTCACAGACGTGAAGAGGTGCGTATTTTATTCACTCATTTGAACATGTGGCGGAACGAGAATTTCTACATATGCTCCTCGTGCATAATAGTAAGTAGCACTTAACTGCCCTTCTTGCTGTGTGAAAATCGGAAGACGATACATCCAATAACTTTCGTGAAAGGTCGGGCGTTCGACAATTAATGTGTCATG
>JASLHQ010000068.1 GCA_030152265.1 Savagea sp. | reverse complement strand
GATGACACGATCGTTTTCGACTTAGATTATGATGCGTATACAGAAACGATTGAGCGTTACAAAAAACAATTTCAAAACGATATTACGATTAAAAAAGGGGTCGAACTCGGGATTCAACCTCATTTATTCGAACGTTATGATGAATTGATGGCGAACACGTCTTTCGATTTTGTCATTTGTTCCATGCATACGGTCGAAAATAAATCGCTCCATTACGGCGAAATCTTTGAAGGTCGTACGTTAGATGAAGCGTTCGCGGTTTACTATGATGAGTTTTACCATTGCTTACAACATTTCAAAGATTACAATGTGCTCGGCCACGTCGATCTCATTAAGCGCTATGCGAAAGAGACGACACCGAACTTATTCCACGACGAACTCGCCGCAATTTTTGATTTAATTATTCCTGAAGGGAAAGGAATTGAATTAAATACGTCAGGAACACG
Source organism: Savagea sp. (assembly GCA_030152265.1). Lineage (GTDB taxonomy): Bacteria > Bacillota > Bacilli > Bacillales_A > Planococcaceae > Savagea. The sequence continues at coordinate 7,642 of JASLHQ010000068.1, read as the reverse complement.
TTACGGATTATCGCACAACTTAGCGAGCCCAGATGTCCTTCAACTGTACAAAGATCGCGGTGGGGAAATTATTACGCTCGGTAGCGACGCTCACCGTCCTTCCGAAATCGCGCATGAATTCCGAGAATCGCTCGATTTACTACAATCGATTGGATTTGAATACGTGACGACATTTGAAAATCGCAAGCCTATCATGCATAAAATAACAAGCTTATAAGACGATATAACAAAACCTTCTCGCTACATATCGAGAAGGTTTTGTCTTGCTTATAACTGTTGATTAATGAATACCGTGCGTCAACATCGCATTCGCTACTTTTAAAAATCCAGCGATATTCGCGCCCATCACTAAGTTTCCTGGTTCACCATATTGGTTCGCCGCATTGTTACAGCTATCGTAAATATTTTTCATAACACCGTGAAGTCGTTCGTCTACTTCTTCTGTCGTCCATGAAAGGCGCATGCTATTTTGTGACATCTCCATCGCAGATACAGCGACTCCACCTGCGTTCGCTGCTTTCGCTGGTGCAAATAACACACCTTTCTTTTGGAAATATTGAATCGCTTCGATAGAAGAAGGCATATTCGCTCCTTCTCCGACCGCTTTTACACCGTTTGCGACGAGAGCTTTTGCGCTTTCTTCATCCAGTTCGTTTTGAGTTGCACATGGAAGTGCGATATCGCATGGAAGCTCCCAAATTTTCGAGCAGTCTTCCACATATGTTGCCTCTGGATAATACTTTAAATATTCGTGAATTCGTTTTTTATCGACTTCTTTAATTTGTTTCACAACGTCCAAGTCAATTCCTGTCTCGTCGTAAATGTAACCGCCTGAGTCGCTACATGCGATCACTGTCGCGCCAAGTTCCATCGCTTTTTCCATCGCATATGTCGAAACGTTCCCCGATCCTGATACGACGACTCGACTATCTTGGAACGATAATCCATTTTCGCGTAACATCTCATCGACGAAATAAACTAATCCGTATCCTGTCGCTTCTGTACGCCCTAAACTACCGCCTGAATCAGGGTGCTTCCCTGTAAGTACCCCCGCTTCATAGCCACCGTTCAAACGGTTATAATGGCCGAACATGTAGCCGATTTCACGTCGTCCTACTCCGATATCCCCCGCTGGTACGTCTTCATCAGGTCCGATATATTTATGTAGTTCCGTCATAAAACTTTGTGTAAAACGCATAATTTCACGGTCTGATTTTCCTTTCGGATCGAAATCAGCCCCCCCTTTACCAGCACCGATCGGCTGTCCAGTGAGTGCGTTTTTAAAAATCTGCTCAAACGCTAAAAATTTCATAATACTATTATTAACCGATGGGTGGAAACGTAATCCCCCTTTATACGGGCCTAAATCACTGTTAAATTGCACACGGAAACCACGGTTGACATGGACTTTTCCTTGATCATCTTCCCAAGCTACACGAAACGAAATCGTACGGTCTGGCTCAGTAATACGTTCAAGGATCCCGTCTCTTATATACTCAGGATGTTGAGCGAATACCGGACGTAGCGAATCAAAGATCTCTCTCGTCGCTTGTAAAAACTCTGTCTCATTGCTATTGCGTTGTTTAACGAGTTCATACACTTCGTGGACGTAATCGTTCGCGCGCTTGCGTTGTTCCAGTTCTCTCGGCGTTAAATTTGTCATTGCGCTTCATCCCTTTCTTTTCGTCTTCTTTTAAAGCGAATATTCTGACCTTTAAAAAGAAGTTGTCATTCTATTCTTTATATTATCATTGTAGAAAGCTCTGTACCAATATTTATTTAAAAATTTAGTGAATTTTAACATGATTTCTTGTTAAAACGTTCGCTTTTTCACACTTCTGTAAAACAATTCGGGTATACTGAACGAAGAACATACATTGATGAAAGGGGTTCTGTTCATGTCAACAAAACAAGTACGTGTCGCACTTTTCGATTTTGATCAAACATTTTACAAATACGAAACATTTTCTTTACTTCAAAATCATTTGAAGCATGACGAACAATTGAAAGATCGCTACAAACGTTTTTTTAACCCGACATTTCTTCCCTACATGCAATATAAAATGAAATTAATGCAACCAGAAAAAGCTCGACGTATCGCGATGCAAAATTATTCGAGCGCACTGGACGGCGTGTCCGAAGAAGACGTCCGTTCCTTTTTCCGAAAGTTAAAGCCGACGATTGAAGAAGGTGTTAATAAACAACTCGCAAATCTCGTTGAAGAAAATGCGAAAAATGGCATTCGTTCTATTCTCGTTTCAGGCGCATTCATCCCATTTTTAGAAGAAGTGACGAGCGATTATGCATTCGATGCTATTTTAGGTTCTGATATCCCATTCGTAGACGGAAAAGTTGATGGAAGTGCGACGATCACTCACGTGCAATCCGACTTAAAAGTAGACGCCATCCACGACATTTTACAAGGAGTCGACGTCGATTGGGAAAATAGCTTCGCCTTCAGCGACCGATATTCCGATTTACCGATGCTCGAACTCGTCGGAAACCCTGCAGTCGTCAACGCGGAACCTCGTTTAAAAAAACACGCATTGGAACGCGGATGGATTTATATCGACGCATAAAAAAACATGTTTAAAGTTAGACTTAAGTCTTCTTTAAACATGCTTTTTCTTTTTCTTAAGATACGAATTTTAAACCGACGACGCCGATGACGATTAAAATGACACTCGCAATGCGTCCCATACTTTTCGATTCTCCGAAGAAAATCATATTGATGACGACTGCGCCTGCTGTCCCGATTCCAATCCATACCGCGTACGCGATACTCACTTGTAAGTAATCGAATGCGAAATATAAAAATGCGAATGCTCCACCGAAGCCGAGCAAATAAATAAAACCGTTAAATACATTTTTTACTTCGCTATATTTTTTCAAACCGATGACCCCTAAAAATTCAAAGCCAGCTGCTAAAATGACTAAAATCCAACCGAGCGTTTCTCCAGACATGCTCGGAAACCAATTCAATACAAAATCTAACGTTCCACCATTCATTTTATTTTACCCCTCGCAATGCTTTCTTTTCGTCGATTGAATCCGCAATATTTAATCCGATAACACCGACGACGATGACGATCATAAAGACGACTTTCGCCACGCTTAACGGCTCATGGAAAAAGACAATATCCATCAAGGCGACTCCGACTGTTCCAACCGCTGCGAATACCGCATATACAGTCCCAGTCGGCAACAATTCGCTCGCTTTCGTTAAAAAGTGAAAATCGACAAAAATAAAAGTGACGATGAAAATCCAATGCCACCACTCACTTGCGACGTTAAATCCATAAATCCAGACGAGTTCAAAAAAGCTCGTCAGCGCAACATAAGTCCACGCTTTTCTTTTCGTTTGACTATCCATTGTATCCTTCCTTCTCCTCTTGCAATTCGAGCGCATGCTGCAACAATTCATAAACCGCTCGTTTTTGACGTCTCGCGCCTTCTTCTTTATGTTCATCGTACAAATACACTTGCTCAGCTGCTGATTCAATCAATCCGATCATGAGCTTCGACACGTCTTCTTCGACGATTGTCGAACGAACAGATTTCAACACTTTCGCCTTCCATAACCAATTGCGCAAATACGCATAAATCGGCTCATAGACAGATTCCCATTTTTTCAAATGCTCCGTCGAAGCGAGGCCAGCGTAAATTAAAGCTTGCACTTCATGATACGTTTCGTTCACTTCAAAAATCGCATCGATAATTTGTACGAGTTGCTCCGACATCGGTAAATCTTCATCGACAGACTGCTTCATCGTCGTCAACAATTTATCCGCCATCACTTCCGCAATCGCAGGCATTAACGCCATTTTAGACGGGAAATATAAATAAAATGTCCCTTGTGCGATTTCCGCCCCTTGCACGATGTGAGCGATCGTCGTTTTTTGAATGCCACGCTCCAAAAATGAGTCCAATGCAGCACGGACAATTCGTTGTTTTTTATCCATTTAATTCACCCTCTCACGCTCTAGAATGAACGATATTCATTATAAATGAATCTTATTCATTTTGCAATATGTGAACATTTTTCTTATTAATTTAAAAATATTTTTAACTTTTTTACCTTGTGAAGAATCGCACAATTTCAAGCTTTCATTCGTTTTTTCATAAAATTTAACGCCTTTTAAAAATATTTTTAATTTGTGACAAATTTTATTTTCATGTCAACCATGCACTTTACACTTGACAAATCGAAACTACGTGAAATAGTACACATATTTTATAGTTGCTATATGTGTAAAGACGTAATATATTGTTTATCAGACGGCGTCATGAACACGAAACATGAAAAAATTCCGTCGATCCCTTTAAACATTTTTCGTTTAAAGGAGTAATGGAATGGGGGATTCCAATGGGACAACAATTCAAAAACTCTTTAGAAATGCACGGACGTTTTCACGGAAAGATGGAAACAGTATCGAAAGTATCTCTTTCCAATCGTCACGATTTAAGTTTGGCGTATTCACCAGGGGTCGCTGAGCCGAGTATGGCGATTTTTGAAAATCCACAATCGGTATATGACTACACGATCAAAGGGAACTTAGTAGGGGTCGTAACAGATGGAACAGCAGTGCTCGGGCTCGGCGATATCGGTCCAGAAGCATCTATGCCTGTCATGGAGGGGAAAGCTTTACTATTAAAGCAGTTCGCTCATATCGATGCATTTCCAATTGCTTTAAATACAAAAAGTGTGGATGAAATTGTCGCAACTGTGAAAGCGATGGAACCAACATTTGGCGCAATTAACTTAGAAGATATTTCAGCTCCGCGTTGCTTCGAAATTGAAGATCGTTTAAAAGAAGAATGTAACATTCCGATTTTCCACGACGATCAACACGGTACGGCAATCGTCGTCGCAGCTGGCTTATTAAATGCTTTAAAACTCGTCGATAAAAAAGAGGAAGATGTGAAAATCGTCGTCAACGGAGCAGGTGCAGCAGGTGTTGCGATCGTCCGTTTATTGCTCGACTTAAACTTCCACAACATTATCGTCTGTGATTCACAAGGAATTATTTACGAGGGTCGCGAACATTCGATGAACCCGATTAAACATAAAATCGCGCGTCAAACGAACCGCGAATTGTTACAAGGAACACTTCAAGACGCGATGAAAGGTTCTGATATTTTCATCGGAGTATCGGTCGCAAACTTATTAACGAAACCGTTAATTGATTCAATGAACGAAGACCCGATTATTTTCGGTCTCGCAAATCCGAATCCAGAAATTTCACCTGATCTTGCGAAAGAATACGGCGTGCGTGTCATCGCGACAGGTCGCTCGGATCACCCGAACCAAGTGAATAACGTACTCGCTTTCCCTGGAATTTTCCGCGGGGCACTCGACGTACGTGCAACAGAAATTAACGATGCGATGAAACGTGCAGCAGTTTATGCGATTTCTTCTCTCATTCATGAAGAGGAGTTGACGGAAGACTATATCATTCCAGATCCATTCGATGCACGTGTCGTTCAAGCTGTTGCAGAAGCAGTCCGCAACGCTGCGATTGAAACAGGAGTGAGCAAACTTCAACAATGCCGCGTCATGTACGCAGCGAAATAAACATCATTTGAAAGCAGTACAAAGCTTTCGTTTTCATAACTCAATACTCTTTCAAACAACAAGGCACTTTCCATTCGAAAACGAATAGAAAGTGCCTTTTTTCTTGTCAATACTCTTTTATAGTACGAAGAGAAAAGGATGTTAGAACGAATTTCCGCTCCAACATCCCTCTCTTAGTTCTTATTTTATTCCCACTGATACGGTGTTGCTTGGTAAACGTAATAGTTCAACCAATTCGAAAAAATTAAATGCGTATGCGAGCGCCACGTATTGAGTGGCACTTGCGTCGGGTCATCATTCGGGAAGTAATGTTTCGGCATCGGTGCATCTGGACCTTTCGCTAAATCACGCTCATACTCGTCTTTCAATGTCGTCGCATCATACTCTAAATGACCAGTCATCATTAAATGACGTTTATCTTTCGATGCGATTAAAAACGCCCCTGCTTCTTCACTCGTCGCTAACAATTTCAATTCAGGATGATTGAGAATATCGTCTTCCTTTACGTCTGTATAGCGTGAATGAGGTGCTTTAAAGACGTCGTTAAATCCGCGCACGATATCTTCCGTCGGATCGATTAACGTATGATCAAACACACCTGTACATTTCCCGGGTAATTCGTGTTTATCGATATCGTAAAAATGGTACAGTGCCGCTTGTGCTCCCCAGCAAATGTTAAACAAACTCGTCACATTTGTTTTTGACCATTCATAAATTTCCGTCAATTCTTCCCAATATTGAACATCTTCAAATTCCATCAATTCAATCGGAGCACCCGTAATGATCATGCCGTCAAACTTACGATTTTTAATTTCATCAAATACTTTATAAAATGTATCTAAATGCGTTTTGCTGACGTTTTTCGATTCGTACGTCGCGGTCGTTAAAAATGTCACATTCACTTGCAGTGGCGTATTCCCTAATAGACGCAACAGTTGAAGTTCTGTCTTTTCTTTTTCTGGCATTAAATTGAGTAGTAAAATATTTAATGGACGAATATCTTGAGTACATGCTCGTTCTTCATCCATGACGAAAATTTTCTCCTGTAGTAATTTCTCACGAGCAGGCAATGCTTTCGGTATTGTAATTGGCATAATTTTCTCCTCCTTATATAAAAAACTCTCTTACAATGTAAGAGAGTTTTCGTTCTCTTATCGGTCGGATTACTCCGTAAGGAATTAGCACCTTGCGTTCTGTAGGTTGCTGAAGCGTCAACGGGCCTCGTCCCTCGACTTCTCTTGATAAGACTTATTTGATTTGGTACTCATTATACCAGTTCCTAAACCGTTATCCTAGTGTTCGGCTCACTTTTGGTCGACGTAAAATTTATCCAATGTGAACCCGCGACCGATAATTTCAGATGCGTTCAAAAAGACGACGAAAGAGCCTGGTTCGTTCAATTGAATGAGCTTTTTTAAATAGACTGCTTCCGACTGTTCAACAACGGATAAAATCATCGTCTTTTCTTCATTCGTGTATCCACCAATTGAATCGACCTTCGTAAAGCCCCGATCGATTTCAGACTGAATGATTTGTTCCACACGTTCTGGCTCCTCTGTAATGATGAGCGCTAATTTCGTTGGAGACGTCTGCAACTGTACGAAGTCAATTACTTTACTCGTCACGTAAATACTCATTAACGCATAAAGTGCTAATTCAAAATCAAAGACGAATGCTGACGTAATGACGACTGCACCGTCGACAATGAGCTGCGAGAATCCGCTTGAAATTCGCGTATAACGCTTTAAAATTTGCGCGATGAGCGCCGTTCCTCCAGTCGATCCGTTTCCACGGTAGACGATTCCGAGACCTACTCCGAGTAAAATTCCTCCGTAAATCGCACTCAACAACGGATTGTCCATCTCCAAATGCCAACCATCCGTTAAATAGATGACGAAAGGTAAAAATACCGTACCGACAATCGTTTTAATACTGAAATCTCGACCGACTAAAACGATGGCTAAAATAAGGAGAGGAACGTTAATAATCCATTGGACGTATGCAGGATTGAATTGATACATTTCATATAAAATCGTACTAATTCCCGATACGCCACCTGCCGCAATG
>JASLHQ010000050.1 GCA_030152265.1 Savagea sp. | reverse complement strand
GGTGAATCCAATGAAATTACGAGTAAATACACCTATTTGACACAATTAACGATAGGTGTTTACTACTAAACAGATGAATCGTATACCCCTATCTGTATTATATATATAAATAAAAACTAATCATACAGTTATTATATTAATATTTCTTTATATTTATATTGCTTCGAACTTTGTTTCATCGCTTCTCGCATAATCTTCTCTCCACGTTCATTCAACTCTTGCTTTTTCTCAACTGACCACTGGCCTACTTCATGATCTGATTCTCCATACATTTCAAACAATTGTACACTTTCTTGAATAAATGATTGAAGCTCCTCGTCAAATTCATCTTCTATTTCTAAATTCGCAAAACATTTACCACACCAAAAAAGAGAAGCACTAAAATCAAATTCGACAATCCGTTCATCACTCACTACTTCACAAAAACAAGACATTCGTTCCACTCCTCATCATTTCAATTATTCTATCGTAACAGGCTGTAAAAAAAGATGGTATACTAAAGATGCACATCATTTTAAAGGAGGACATTTATTTTGTATAAACATATTCTCGTCGCAGTCGACGGCTCAGAAAACTCACAACGTGTGGCGAACGAAGCGTTACGTCTCGCTCATCTATCGAAAAACTCCATTATTGAACTCGTATATGTCATCGACGAAAGCGACTTAGGTTCTGTCGCATTTCGTTCACCAGAATCTTTAAAAAATGATCCGGTCATTCAACAACGTCTTTACCCGATCGAAAGTTTATTCGAACAAGAAGGAATCCCTTACGTTTTAACGAAATTACAAGGTGCTCCAGGTAAAGCAATTACAGAATATGCGGAAGAGAAAAAAGCAGACTTAATTATGATTGGTAGCCGAGGACTAAATCCGATTGAAAAACTCGTCATCGGAAGCGTGAGCCAAAAGGTTGTCAACCATTCTCCGTGTGCCGTTCTCGTCGTCAAATAAAAACAGTTACAGCGACTCACTCGCTGTAACTGTTTTTTAATAGCTCTTGAATGGTTCCGCGTTGTGCAAAATGTCCACGCACGCCTGACCACATCGACATATAGTTTGGATTGTTTTGCGCGGTGCTTGCTTTCCGTAAACGACTCGTCAACCAATGTTGAATCGGATACGGCGCTACCAGTTCATGCTTCATCTCTTCCATAAACGTATTGCGAATCCCACGCGCTTCTTTTCCGCTAAACGCTTTCGTCAATACGAAATCGCCTTCTTTCGATTCAAGCAATGATTGCTTATGAACTATAGAGGCACCGCTTTCTGTTGCACATAAAAAACCTGTACCGATTTGAACTGAGGAAGCACCTGCTTCTAAACAAGCTTCTACTTCTGTACGACTCGCAATTCCGCCAGCCGCAATGAGCGGTAATGTCGTCACTCGTTTCGCTTGCTCGATAAATTCGAGTAAAGGGAGATACGCATCGTGTAAAAAACTTCCACGATGGCCGCCCGCTTCTATACCTTGAACGACGATCGCATCCATACCTGCCGCTTCATTCGCCCGTACTTCTTCTAATGATGTCGCAGTACCGATCAGTTGTTTGCCTTGTGCTTTTAAGGCCTTCACAATTTCCTCACTCGGAACGCCGTATGTGAAAGAAACGATCGGAACGGAATCATTTAAAATCGCAGCGATTTGCGCTTCGTAGGCACTCGGTGGAATGAATGGCTGTTGTGCCGTCAACCCGAGACGCTCTTCATACTTCCGAATCGTTGCGTACGCTCGTTGAATGTTCTGTTCGTCCGCTGACACGTCTTCTGGTACGAACACATTAATGGCATAGGACGTCGTGATCGATTCCCGTAACTCTTTTAAAATTTGTTCTGTCTGTTCCCCTGTTAAATAACCTGCTCCGTAAGAGCCGAGCATCCCTGCTTCACATGCCGCAACGACGAATTCCACTGTCGAGACACCCGCCATTGGAGCGAGTACGTAACGCTTCATCACCATTCCCCCTCATCAGTTATGAAGATTGAATTTTCACTGGAAATAAGTCTTCATACGATGATTGTAACTTCACTTCTTCACCGTTGACAAGTAAATGAACGACTCCCGCATCGCGTTCTGTACGAATGAGTCGACCGATTCCTTGACGCAAACGCAATTGCATAAATGGAAGGTCCACCGTTTCGAATGGTCGGTCTGTATGTTTCCGCTTCGCATCAAATAACGGGTCTTGTGGTGGTAACGGTAAATCATAAATGATCACTTGCGTTAAACGATGCTCTGGAAGATCTAAACCTTCCCATAAATTATAAGAGGCAATCGCTTGAACAAATCCATCACTAAAGTCGCGAATCATCGCACTTAACTCTCGGTCCCCTTCAAAATCAAACAACTCACGTTCTGACGGTGTCAAACTTTCCTTAAACGCTAACATCGCTTGTTTTGATTTGAAGAGCACTAATGTTTGTTGATGATTTTTCATAATATTTAAAACTGCTTCTCGCTTCTCTTCTGTTACATGTTGTTTAATTTCCATCACTTCATCATAATCAAATGGCGACTGGACAGAAAACTTCAGCGGCTCTGTAATGCCTAAACTATTTTGAATGTAAGTGAAATCTTCGTCGACCGACAATGTCGCAGATGAGAAAATAATCGGTAAACGTTGATTAAACAATTGATTGCGTAAAATATCTGTTACGAGTCGCGGCATGATGACGAGTGTCCAATCTCCTTCACGGTCTTCCATCCAATCAATCGCTTCTTCGTCTGTCGCAAATAAATTCATCGAATACGTATATTGTTCTAAATATTCCTCGACCATTTTTAAATCATAACTTGGAATAACGTATAACTCTCCATCAAAGACGAATTCTTCTAACACCTCATCGGCTAAACGAATCGCAGAAAGTGCAATTTTTTTCAATCGATCGACTTTATCAATCGTGTAACGTTCTCCATCATTTAATGTAATGTGATCTTCCATCTCATCGAAAAAGAGCGCGTGTACTTCGATTAATTGTTCGATTTTTTCTAATGTCGTTTCGCGAACACCGTCGACCATCACTTGCTCTAACAATTTAATGAGTGTTTCGCTTTGCACTTCAAAGTTCAACGCACGTTGTGCTGCATATTCGAGTAAATGACCTTCGTCGAATACGATCATCGATAAGTCAGGGAGAAGCGGTAAAAGTTCTTGACGTAAACGCGATTCTTTCGTCCATACGTGCTCCATATAAAAATCGTGCGAACAAATGATTAAATCAGTCGCCTCACGATACGCAACACGATGCAACGTTTGCCCACAACGGTTGCGCACGTCACAAGATGCACATTGCTGAATCGGATTGTAATTGATCGTTTCCCATTCATCATTGCTCAATTCTGGATAAGCAGAACGCTCCCCATATGGATACATTTTTTCTAATGAATCAGAGCCGAATACGAAACCGGGTAGCGACTCTTCCACTTCATCCGCATAATCGCCATATCCGAAGTCTGATGCGTCTTCTAATCGTTTAATACATAAATATTGATCGCGTGATTTCGCTAAACGTACGTCGATATTTAAATTGAGCGCTTCACTAATTTTTTGAATATCGCCGTCCTCTTTTACGAGCTGATCGATGAGTGTTTCGTCTGCACATGAAATAAGCGCAGGCTTTCCTGTGTAACGAGCATAGCTGATGGCAGGTAATAAATAAGCGATCGTCTTTCCTGTACCGACACCCGCTTCTGCAAACAGTACTTTTTTCTCTTGTAAAGCTTTCTCAATTTGGAATGCCATAAACACTTGTTCATCGCGTAAATCAAATCCACGCTCTGGTAAATCATCATACAATGTATCGCCGATCCAATCGTTCAATGATTCATAAAAAGATTGGTCTTTCGATAATGTGAAAGGTAGTTTTTTTCGCATATTCGTCCCTCTTTCTCGGATAGAATACCCTCACTTCACGAGTGTGAACTGAGGGTATCTTGTTTTACTCTATACGTTTTCCATACAATTACACACGTTTACCCCAATATTGGTAATAGTCCGTGCGAATAAATCCGTTAAACAATTTACGTTTTTTCGTCGCCTTACTACCGAAATGTTCTTCAAAATTCGGAAGTGTCGTTAAAATGTACGTGCTCCATGACGGATGACTTTCCATAATGTGACCGAGCACTTGCGCAATTGCTTCTGCCTCTTCTACTTCACCGAGTCGTTCTCCGTACGGTGGGTTTCCGATGAGGACACCGTTTTCGCCTTGAATGGTAATATCTTTCACTGCACATTGGCGCCACGTAATTAAGTCTTCCGTAAAACCCGCTTCAATGGCGTTTTCTTGCGCAATTTGAATCATGCGACCGTCGTGATCTGAACCGATAATTTCAAGCGGTTCGTCATATTTTGCGACATCTTCTACTTCTTCATACACACGATCCCAAATCGCTTGCTTCATCCATGGCCACTCTTCCGCTAAAAAGTTACGGTTGTAACCTGGCGCAATATTTTGCCCAATCATCGCCGCTTCAATCGGAATCGTTCCCGAACCGCAAAATGGATCCATAAATGGACGATGTGAACTCCAACGTGTCAATTTCACTAGCGCAGCCGCTAACGTTTCTTTTAAAGGTGCTCCACCTTGATCGATTCGGTATCCACGTTTATGTAATCCGACACCGCTCGAATCAATCGTCAATGTCACAACATCTTTTAAAATGGATACTTCTAATTTAAATAATGGACCGCTCTCGTCTAAAAAGCCGATTCGTTTGTACGCTTGTTTCATTCGTTCTACAATCGCTTTTTTTGTAATCGCTTGACAGTCAGGCACCGAATACAAGGTCGACTTCACTGATTTGCCTTGAACCGGAAAAGCTGCATCTACTGGTAAATAACGCTCCCATGGTAATGCTTTCGTTTTTTCGAACAATTCATCGAAAGTTTTCGCTTTGAATTGTCCGACGACGATGCGAATACGGTCCGCTACACGACACCACATGTTCGCGCGGGCAATCGCTAATTCATCGCCTTCAAAATAAATTTTTCCGTTCTCTGTTCTCGTTTCATAGCCGAGTTCTCGAATCTCATCAGCAACGAGTGCTTCAAGACCCATCGCTGAAGTCGCAACTAATTGGTACGTCGTCAATTTAATCATCCTCACGTAAAAAAATGTGCCGATAAAGCAGTACTCTTCATCGACACTTTCATTATGCTCTCGTTGAGCGTGTTGTAAAATTAGGCTATAAAGCCATTCATAAGCCATGTTCTGTTCCTTCGTACTCAAACGGCTCACGCCTCGTACTCCGGTAGTAATCATCTGTCTGCGAACAACGTCGCCTCGTTGCTACGTTCAATTCCGCGCAACAAGTGCCCCTACCAAAATTTGGGTTTCTCACTCGTGGGGTTTACCGCGTTCCACCTCATAAGTTTCCTTATGAGCTCGTCTCTGTGGCACTTTCAAGGTATATGCATAGCATGATGCCTTAGCATAGGGACCTGCCGTCAGCTCTCACTGCCTAGACTTATTGTTTCATCTAGCACGAACACTACGACCATCTCAGGATCGTGTGAGCATGGACTTTCCTCTACGATGTCTAGCACCGCAGCGATTACTTAAATGACCTTATAGCAACTTTT
>JASLHQ010000009.1 GCA_030152265.1 Savagea sp. | reverse complement strand
CCTATAAAAACTTTTTTGAAGATCGTGCTGAGTTTCCGAAATTCAAAAGTCGTAAACATAAACAGTCTTACACGACCAATCGAGTAAACGGAAATATTGAATTGCAAGACGGTCATATCAAATTACCTAAACTAAAATTAGTAAAAATCAAACAACATAGAGAAATCCCTGCTGATTATAAATTGAAATCTTGCACTATTTCTAAAACAAAGACAGGAAAATACTATGTTTCGATTTTGACAGAATACGAGAAAGATATTCAGCCAGTAAAAATTCAGAAAGTTGTCGGCTTGGATTTTGCTATGGATGGTCTATATGTTGAAAGTGAACAGGGTGAGAAAGCCAATTACCCACGTTTTTATCGACAATCATTAGACAAACTAGCAAAAGAACAGCGCATCTTATCTCGCAAAAAAAAGGGTTCTGCACGTTGGGAGAAACAGCGTTTGAAAGTAGCTAAGTTACATGAAAAAGTAGCCAATCAACGAATGAATTTCCTTCACCATCAATCAAAAGAATTAGTGTCAACCTATGATGCTGTTGTAATTGAGGACTTAGACATGAAAGGAATGTCTCAAGCCCTCAGCTTCGGTAAAAGCGTCCATGACAACGGTTGGGGAATGTTCACTACATTCTTATCGTACAAGCTAAAAGAACAAGGAAAACAGCTTGTCAAAATCGATAAATGGTTTCCTTCTACTAAAAAATGCTCTTGTTGTGGTGCAGAAAAACCAATGAAATTATCTGAACGCACTTACCGTTGTTCATGCGGTTATGTGGCAGATCGTGACTACAATTCAGCAATCAATATCAAAAATGAAGGCATTCGCTTATTAGCGTTATCATAAGTAACAAAAACTTGTGGAACACGAGGGTTAGCTCGGTCAATTTTCGTTGGCTAGTAAAAGCAACGACAAGTCGAGAAGCCCCCACTTCAAGTAGACCGGAAGGTTAACTAAGTGGCGGGTAGTTCACAATATCTTTCTCTACAAATTCAATCGGACGTCCTTCTAATTTTTCGGCATTGCGCAGGAGGGGAACGACGTCAATTTCTCGTAAAAGAGCTTCGCGCATAATACGTTGGCTTGCTTTTCCTGTCGCTCCACTAACACTTATTTTCATATAAATCCCTTTCTAATAATTCCGATACATCGCGCGTTCCCAATCATGTACCATCGTGCGATATCCATCCCACTCTTGGCGTTTCAATCGAAGATAAGCAGTATGAATCGATTCGCCGAGTGCTTCTTTCATCAATTCACTTTTTTCGAGAGCGATGAGCGCATGATCTAAGTCGCTCGGTAATGTTTGAATGTCACTCGCTTTTCGTTCTTCTGGTGTCATATGGAAAATATTCGCATCGACTCGGTGAGTGGCAAGTGCTTTTTTCTCAATGCCCGCAAGTCCTGCCGCTAAAATGACGGTCATCGCGAGGTATGGATTTGCCATCGGGTCAACAGAACGGACCTCAATACGTGTACCGAGACCGCGACTCGCTGGAATTCGGATGAGTGCCGTACGGTTAGACGTGCTCCATGCGATGTAACTCGGTGCTTCAAAGCCAGGAACGAGTCGTTTGTATGAGTTGACGGTCGGATTCGTAATCGCGGAAAAATCATATACATGTTCCAACACGCCTCCGATAAATTGATACGCAGTATCGCTTAAACCTTCTTTACTTTTTTTATCGTAAAACATATTTTCGCCTTCTTTAAAAAGAGAAACGTTCGCATGCATTCCGGAACCGTTCATGCCGTAAAATGGTTTCGCCATAAAGGTCGCTTCCAAGTCGTACTTTGCTGCAACTCTTTTGACGACGGTTTTGAACAATTGAAGCCGGTCGCACGTTGTGAGTGCGTCGCTATATTGAAAATCGACTTCATGTTGTCCAGGGGCTACTTCATGATGGCTCGCTTCAATTCGGAATCCGAGTTTTTGAAGGGAGAGTGTAATTTCGCGACGACATACTTCTCCTTTGTCGAAAGGCGCGAGGTCAAAATAGTCTGCATCGTCATGACGAGATCCGTCTTTTTCTAATAAGAAAAATTCAGGTTCCGCTCCGAAATTGAACGTATCGAATCCGAGCGTTTCCATTTTGCGTAACATGCGCTTTAAATTGCTCCGTGGATCACCGATGAATGGTTCGCCATTTGGAAGAGCGATATCGCAAATAAATTGTCCGACACGATATGGCTCGCTTTCAATGACTGTCCAAGTCGATAAATCGGGCTTTAAATACATATCACTCGCTTCGATTGATGCGAATCCTTCAATAGAAGATCCGTCGAACATCATGTCGTTGTTGAGCACTTTTTCATATTCTGAGCTCGGTACTTCAATATGTTTCGCTCGTCCGAACAAATCAGCAAATTGTAATTGAATAAAATCGACCTCTCGTAATTTCGCGTGCATTGTTTCATTCATCTTTGATCACCTCTATTAAAATTAATATACGTTTCTTTTCCTTTTTTTACTAAAGTTCAAACTTTATTTGCAAATAAAATAAATGTTCGATAGAATAGAACTATTAATTACCTAGCTAACTATAAGGAGAATAGTATGAAATCTATCATTAATCACGAGCTCGTCCATTTACTACATCAAAAGACAAGACTTTTAGAAAAAGAAGCGAATGTGACGTTGAGCGAATATGAATTGTATAGCGCCCAATGGGCAATCATTTATTGTTTGGCGACGCAAGGTCCGATGGTGCAGGCCGAAATCGGAAAATATTTAATGGTCGAAGCGCCTACTGTGACACGCACATTACG
>JASLHQ010000227.1 GCA_030152265.1 Savagea sp. | reverse complement strand
AAATTGCGCGATATTAAAGAAGAAGGGGTGCACTTCCGCCATCACTTAAACGGAAGCAAACTATTTTTAAGCCCGGAAAAAGCGATGCAAATTCAAAACGTGCTCGGTTCGGATATTATGATGGCGTTCGACGAATGTCCTCCTTACCCTGCAACATACGATTATATGAAAAAGTCAGTTGAGCGTACGAGTCGTTGGGCGGAGCGTTGTTTGGAAGCGCATGAACGAAAAGATGCTCAAGCGTTATTCGGAATTGTGCAAGGTGGAGAATATGAAGACCTTCGTGTGCAAAGTGCGAAAGATTTAGTGTCTCTTGACTTCCCAGGATATGCGATTGGCGGTCTTTCTGTCGGAGAACCGAAAGAAGTGATGAATCGAGCATTAGAATTTACGGTTCCTCATTTGCCAGCGGATAAGCCACGTTATTTAATGGGCGTAGGTACACCGGACTCTTTAATCGATGGAGCAATTCGCGGCATCGATATGTTTGACTGTGTGTTGCCGACACGTATCGCGCGTAACGGTACATTGATGACGAGCAAAGGTCGCCTCGTCGTGCGCAATGCGAAATTTAAAAATGACTTCCGTCCGTTAGATGAAAATTGCGATTGCTATGCATGTCAAAATTATTCACGTGCTTACATCCATCATCTCATTAAAACAGAAGAAATTTTCGGTTTACGTTTAACGAGCTATCATAACTTGTATTTCTTAGTGAATTTAATGGAAGATGTTCGCCAAGCGATCCGTGAAGATCGTCTCGGTGATTTCAGAGAAGAGTTTTTCGAGCAATACGGGTATAATGAACCGAACGCAAAAAACTTTTAAAAAAAGTAGTAGAAACTCTGCAAAATTTATGAACTTCCGTTAAAATAGGAAGTGTGAAGAAAATAGAATGTTTAGACGTTCTATATGTTAGTAGTCAGAGGAGGGAAACAACTTGGGTGGTGAACTCGGAAGCACGTTAATCATGCTCGTTTTAATGTTCGCATTAGTATATTTCATGATGATTCGTCCGCAACAAAAGCGCATGAAGCAAATGAAAGCGATGCATGACAGTTTACAACGCGGGGATGAAATTGTCACAGTAGGTGGCATTCATGGCACAATCGATGCCTTAGAAGATACAGTCGTTCATGTAAGAGTAGCGAACGATGTTGTCGTAAAGTTTGAACGTCAAGCGATCGGCACAGTATTGAACAAAAGCGTTTAATGGAAAGTCGGCCCGTTAACTATCGTAAGTTACAGCCGACTTTTTTCAACATGAGGAGGGTGAACGATGAAACATAAAAAGTTATTTAAACGTTTAAAACCTGCGATTACGAGCAAAGTAGAAGAGTTACAATTAAATAATTATGATGCGGTGACAGAGGAACAATTATGGGATTTTTGTTTAAAGCACGTTTGGAAAAACGAAGACATTATCAATTATCGCATGCATCAACTCGTAGCAGACATACTTAGCGTGACCCCTGCTCAATTTATGACGTACACGCAAGTTGATATCCAGCAAGAAAACCTCGATTGGTTTTCGGAATTGAATCAAGAGGAACTTCATTTGCTCCTCAAAAAAGAAGATGATGAATAGTTGACATGTTACGAGGACTGTTTCATAATTGTGACATTGTGCAACGTTTGCAATACATATTGTTCGTAAGATGTAGGGAGGAAACAATGAATGAAAAGTAGAGGTCGCCTCGTCGCCTTTTTACTATTGATCGTCTTATTCGCAACGACGATTAGTGGAACTTCAAAAAGTATATTAAAAGACGTAAAATTAGGGCTTGACTTGCAAGGCGGATTTGAAGTTTTATACGAAGTTCAACCGTTGAAAGAAGGTCAAGTGATCGATGAAAAAGCAGTAAGTGATACGGCGGATGCATTAAACAGCCGTGTCAACGTGTTAGGAGTTAGTGAACCGAATATCCAAATTGAATCGAATAACCGAATTCGTGTTCAATTAGCAGGTGTCGAAAATCAACAACAAGCACGTGATTTATTGTCAACGCAAGCGAATTTAACATTCCGTGATGCGGACGACAATTTAATGTTAGACGGTGACGATTTAAAAGCGGGTGGAGCGAAACCGAGCTTCAACCAGTTTAACGAACCAATCGTCACACTTGAGTTAAAAGATGCGAGCAAATTCGGTCAAATCACGACGGAAATTTCACGTAAACCAGCACCGAGCAACGTGCTCGTCATTTGGTTAGACTTTGAAGAAGGTGTCGATTCATTTTACGCTGAAATCGCGAAAGAAGAGCCGAAATTTATTTCAGCTCCATCGGTGAAGCAACCGATTCATTCATCAGGAGTCGAAATTTCAGGAAGCTTCACACCAGCTGAAACGAAACAACTAGCTGGTATTTTAAACGCAGGGGCACTCCCTGTTCAATTAGAAGAAGTGTACTCGACATCGGTCGGGGCGCAATTCGGTGAGCAAGCGCTTGATAAGACAATTACAGCAGGGATTGTCGGGGTTAGCTTAATCTTCGTCTTCATGCTTCTTTACTACCGCTTACCAGGATTAATTGCGGTCATTACATTATCGATTTACATTTACTTAATTTTAGTGGCGTTCACAGCGATTAACGGTGTTCTCACATTGCCAGGTATCGCCGCATTAATGCTCGGGGTCGGTATGGCTGTCGATGCGAACATTTTAACGTACGAACGAGTACGAGAAGAATTGCGCGTCGGAAAATCGAGCCGCTCTGCTTTCCAATCCGGAGCGAAAAGTTCATTCACAGCAATTCTTGATGCGAACATTACGACATTGTTAGCAGCGGTCGTTTTATTCCAGTTCGGTACGAGCTCCGTTAAAGGTTTCGCAACGATGTTAATTATCAGTATTATCGTCAGCTTCTTAACAGCTGTTTGGGGCTCACGTCTCTTCTTAGGTTTACTCGTCAATAGTGGTATTTTAGACAATAAACCAGGATTGTTCGGTGTTCCAAAATCGAAAATTCATCATATTGATGAAGGCATCGACACACTCGATTTAACGACGAAATTTGATCGTTTCGACTTCGTTCATGCGCGTAAACGTTTCTACACGTTATCAGCGATTTTATTAACAGCAGGTATCATTATGCTCGCTGTGTTCAAATTGAACTTAGGCATCGACTTCTCAAGTGGTACACGTGTTGAAGTGATGTCGAAAGAACCAATCAATGTGGAACAGTTTGAAAAAGATTTGGAAGTTGTCGGACATGAAGTGAAAGATATCGTTGTTTCAGGAGATAAGAAAGAAATCGGTGTCGCTCGCTTCAATGAAGAATTTTCTCAAGACGAAGTGAATAAGTTCAAAAGTGAACTCGCTGAAATTTACGGTTCGGAGCCGAACGTTTCAACAGTATCTTCACAAGTCGGTAAAGAATTAGCGAAGAACGCGATGTATGCACTTCTCTTCGCAGCGATTGGAATTATCATTTACGTCGCATTCCGTTTCGAATGGCAAATGGGTGTCGCTTCTGTTATCGGATTGTTGCATGACGCATTCTTTATGATTGCAGTGTTCAGTATCGTCCGAATGGAAGTTGACATTACATTTATCGCAGCCGTCTTGACGATTGTCGGGTATTCCATCAACGATACGATCGTCACATTTGACCGAATTCGGGAAAATATGACCCGTTCAGGTAAAGTGAAGACAGAAGATGAATTGGCAACAATCGTCAACAAATCATTACGTCAAACGTTAGGGCGTTCGGTTAATACAATTTTAACGGTCATTTTCGTAGTCGTTGCGTTAATTGCACTCGGTGCAGATTCAATTCGTCCGTTCTCTGTCGCATTACTCATCGGTTTACTCGCGGGAACATATTCTTCAATCTTCATTTCAGCTCAAATTTGGTTTGACTTGAAGAAAAAACAGTTGAAAGAAAAAGGCGCGATTGACGTTGAAAAAGAGAAGAAAAAATGGGGTTCAGACGAGCCTGTCGTATAATGGATAGTATGAGTAGACGGCGTATGGCCGTCTACTTTACAAATGAAGC
>JASLHQ010000221.1 GCA_030152265.1 Savagea sp. | reverse complement strand
AAGAAACGTGAATAAATTAAATTTTTCGCACTGTCTAATGTAGGTGGTTCACCAGGGCGAAGACGCTCATAAATTTCAAGCAATGCTTTTTCAGAGCTTTCTGTGTTATCTTTTTCTAAAGTGTTACGTAAAAACTCATTGTCTCCAATAAGTTCGATAATTTCTTGGTCTGCTGAAAACCCAAGCGCACGTAAAAGTACGGTAATTGGTAATTTTCGCGTACGATCGATGCGAACATGGATAATGTCTTTCGCATCTGTTTCGTATTCTAACCAAGCACCACGGTTCGGAATAACTGTTGCACCGAATCCGCGTTTACCGTTTTTGTCTGTCTTATCATTGAAGTAAACGCTCGGTGAACGCACGAGCTGAGATACGATAACACGCTCTGCTCCATTGATGATGAACGTTCCATTTTCAGTCATGAGTGGGAAATCACCCATGAACACCTCTTGCTCTTTCACTTCTTCTGTTTCTTTGTTGTGCAAGCGAACTTTCACGCGAAGCGGAGCCGCAAAAGTAACATCTCGCTCTTTCGATTCATCGACTGGATATTTCGGTTCTCCTAATTTGTAGTCGACAAACTCTAACGAAAGATTGCCAGTGAAGTCTTCGATTGGAGAAATATCGCGAAACATTTCACGCAATCCTTCCTCTAAGAACCATTCGTATGAAGCTGTTTGAATTTCAATTAAGTTCGGTAAATCTAAAACCTCTTGAATTCGAGCATAACTTCTACGCTGACGGTGTTGACCGTACTGTACTAAATGACCTGTCAACTCTTTCACCCCTCAAAACAATATTAGTTCTTCCGTTTATCAATAAAATGGTGTATGATAACGAAAAAACAAAAAGAAAACGAGTTCTTGCAAGAGCTCATTTTCGATTTAACTACGTATACATTCAGTGACTATAAGTAAAATAGGCATAATCGTGCAATATAATTTATTTTGCATTTATCAATGTTATCATAACACTTGACATTCGTCAATTATATGCAACGTCAATTCCTAGATTAAAAAAAGCCCGTCATGGACGGGCTTTTTGAGTTCTGAAGAATTATTTAAGTTCGATTACTGCGCCAACTTCTTCAAGTTTAGCTTTCATTTCTTCAGCTTCTTCTTTAGCAACGCCTTCTTTAACTGCTTTCGGTGCGTTGTCAACTACTTCTTTCGCTTCTTTCAAGCCGAGGCCTGTAATTTCACGAACAGCTTTGATAACTTTGATTTTTTGAGCTCCTGCTTCCGCAAGGATAACATCGAATTCTGATTGCTCAGCTCCGCCTGCTTCTCCACCTGCTGCTGCAACTGCAACTGGTGCTGCTGCTGTTACTCCAAATTCTTCTTCGATTGCTTTAACGAGATCGTTTAACTCGAGAACTGTCATTTCTTTAATAGCGTCTAAAATTTGCTCGATAGTCATTATAATTTCCTCCTATATTTTAAGGTTTCTTTTTTTACGTTTTTAAGCTACGTTAAGCCACTCGGGAATTAAGCTCCCTCTTCTTCGCCTTTTTGGTCTGCAACTGCTTTTGTAGCGAGTGCAAAGTTGCGCATTGGCGCTTGAAGTACAGATAAAAGCATAGAAAGGAGTCCTTCGCGTGATGGAAGTTCTGCCAACGCTTTAATTTCATCAACTGAAACTAAGTTTCCTTCGATGATACCTGCTTTAATTTCTAATTGTTCGTTTTCTTTTGCGAAGTTGTTTAACACTTTTGCAGGTGCGATAACATCTTCAGTTGAGAAAGCGATCGCGTTCGGTCCTGTTAAGAACTCGTTTAACGCTTCGAAGCCTAAAGATTCTGCTGCGCGACGTGACATTGTGTTTTTGTAAACTGTCATGTCAACTCCTGCTTCACGTAATTGCTTACGTAATTCAGTAGCCTGTGCAACTGAAAGACCACGGTAGTCAACAACGATAAACGCTGCTGATTCTTTCATTTTGTCAGTAATCTCTTGAACTACTGCTTGTTTAGCTTGTAAAATTTTGCTCATTCGTGACACCTCCTACGTTGAAAGTTCAGTCACTCATACCGATATAGAAAAGCCCTCGATATCTATCGGAAGACACGAGGGCGTTAAAGTCGTTTTAAAAACGTCTTTGTCCTCGGTAGGATTTTTATGTGTTCGACACCCCTACTGTCTTCGGTACAAATGTTTATTCAATTAACCATGGGAAATCATACCACGTACAATTTCCCATGTCAATAATTATTTTGCTTTAGAAACAGCTGATAATGGATCGATTTTTACTGCAGGACCCATCGTAGTTGTTACGTAAACGCTCTTCATGAAAGTACCTTTCGCTGAAGCTGGTTTAGCTTTTAAGATCACATCGAAAATTGTTTCGAAGTTTTCAGCTAATTTTTCAGCGTCGAATGATGCTTTCCCGATTGGCGCGTGAACGATACCTGCTTTGTCAGCACGGTATTCAACTTTACCCGCTTTAATTTCTTCAACAGCTTTCGCTACATCAAATGTAACTGTTCCTGTTTTAGGGTTTGGCATTAAACCTTTTGGTCCGAGTACGCGACCGATTTTACCAACTTCACCCATCATGTCCGGTGTCGCAACGATAACGTCGAAGTCGAACCATCCTTGTTGGATTTTTGTAATATATTCTGCATCGCCTACGTAATCTGCTCCAGCAGCTTCTGCTTCTTTGAGCTTTTCACCTTTAGCGAATACTAATACTTTTTGTGTTTTACCAGTTCCGTTCGGAAGTACTACTGCTCCACGGATTTGCTGATCGTTTTTACGAGTATCGATTCCTAAACGGAATGCAACTTCAACTGTAGCGTCAAAGTTTGTTGTGCTCGTTTTTTTAGCGAGTTCAATCGCTTCTTTATATTCGTAAGTTTGTGTTTTGTCCACTAACTTTTGTGCTTCTACGAATTTTTTACCTCTTTTAGCCATTTTATATCCTCCTCTATTGTGGTTTTAACGGAATTTGACCTCCCACGAATAAAGGTTGCGCGTTCATAGGAACAGCCGCAACCTCCAACAACGAAACGAGAGTCGTGATTAATCTTCGACAGTGATTCCCATACTGCGAGCAGTACCTTCAACCATTGCCATTGCTGCTTCAACTGATGCAGCGTTCAAGTCTTCCATCTTAGACTCTGCGATTTCACGTACTTGATCACGTTTAACTGTAGCAACTTTTTTCTTGTTAGGCTCACCTGAACCTTTATCAATTTTAGCTGCTTTTTTTAACAACACCGCTGCTGGTGGAGTTTTTGTAATGAACGTAAATGAACGGTCTTCAAATACAGTAATTTCTACAGGGATGATTAATCCTGCTTGTTCTGCTGTACGAGCGTTGAACTCCTTACAGAATCCCATGATGTTAACACCTGCTTGACCTAAAGCCGGTCCTACTGGTGGAGCTGGGTTTGCTTTCGCTGCAGGAATTTGTAATTTTACAATTTTGCTTACTTTTTTAGCCACGAGACACACCTCCTTAAAGTCCGTGATGTGGTAAATTGGGTTGCCCCTCCCACTCATCTTGTCGCTGTCCTCCTTGGAGAACAGTGTGACCTTTGAAATGATACCATCAATCCGGAATTAATTCAAGTTCTTTTTTATAAAACTTTTTCAATTTGTTCATAATCGAGTTCCATATTCGTTTCTCGACCGAACATATCGACACTCACTTTAATTTTATCTTTCTCTAAATCGATTTCTTCAATCTTGCCTTGGAAGCCTGCGAATGGCCCTTCGATTACTTCAACTAGTTCGCCCACTTCATAATCGATATCGACACGGCGCTCATTGACACCCATCTTCTTCAAGATAAAGTCGACTTCTTCCGGCAATAATGGTGTCGGCTTCGCTCCTCCACCTGAAGAACCGATAAATCCAGTTACTCCTGGTGTGTTACGAACGACATACCAAGAATCGTCGGTCATGATCAGCTCAACGAGCACATATCCTGGGAATGTTTTGCGCATCACTGTTTTTTTCTTGCCGTCTTTAATATCTACTTCTTCCTCTTCCGGTACGATAACGCGGAAAATTTTATCTTGCATACCCATCGTTTCGACACGTTTCTCAAGGTTCGCTTTCACTTTATTTTCATACCCTGAGTAAGTGTGTACGACATACCATTGCTTTTCAATATCCATAGTTTTGAGGACTGTTCGTCCCGCCCCTCCTTCTCGTATGTTCCATACGATTGAATTAAACTGAAAAAACCCGTTCCTTGCTCGTGACGGGATTTTTTCTCAGTTATATTTTACATTTTTATAAACTAATATACCAATCCATTAGTTTCTTAATACCAAAATCAGTTGCTGCAAAAAATAAAGCCATAAAAATAACAGTCGTAATAACGACAATCGTATACCGGACGAGTTCTTTACGTTTCGGCCAGCTTACTTTGCGCATCTCAGTACCGACGCTTCTTAAAAAGCCTTGTTTATTATTGCTCATCTTCGTGCTACCTCCGAACTTTTATCCTTGATCATTACCGATTCGTCTGTTTGTGAACCGTATGAGCATTGCATTGCTTACAATGTTTTTTTAATGTGAGGCGCTCATCTTTTCCGTTGTTGCGTGCAGGTACAGAATAGTTGCGAGAGCCACATTCCTCACAGCATAAAACTATCTTCTTCGTCATGTCTTCACCTTACTTTAGATGAGTTAACTTACTCGCACAAGAATAACATTTGTAATTTTTCATGTCAATGTAACATATGTAAAAGTTTCACAATACCGGCGGGTTCAATTTTTTCTTAATTCTTTGTAACGCATTGTCGATTGACTTTACAGGTTTTTTCAAAGCTGTCGCAATTTCGTCATAAGAGCTCCCTTGAATATATCGAAAATAAACTTCTCGTTCCAAAGAACTAAGTTTCGTTTCGATTTGCTTTTCAAACAATTCATATTGCTCTCGATAAAGCATCATCCATTCCGGATTATAAACATCTGTCGTACTAACTTGGTGAAATAAAGGCTCTGAATCTTCTAGTTCATAGTCGAGTGATAAAGACGAATTTAACGGTTGATGCTTTTGACGCGAAGCCGTTTTTATAGCGGTTAATATTTGGCGCGTCACACAAAGTTCAGCATAGTTTCTAAACGGCACATCTCGGGCTGTATCATACGTTTGAATCGCACGGTACAATCCAATCATCCCCTCTTGCGCCAAGTCTTCTCGCTCACCCCCAATCAAAAAATAAGAGCGAGCTTTCATCTTGACGAAATTCTCATATTTTTCAATAAGTAAACCTGCTGCACACTCTTTACCATTTCGCCATTCATTCACTAATTTCAAATCGGATTGTTGTTGTTCAGAATTCATCAAACTGTCTCCTCCGCTTCACTTCAATCCCCGTCTGATTTTCTCCAAAGCTTCCATCACATCCGGCGGATAGCGATCGTTTCTAAAAGTTGTTTCTTTCTTTTGAGGACGGTGCAATACTCCGCTAATTTCTTCTTTCGATTGACCGAGTTCTAATTGTAGCTCTCTCGCTGACTTTCGCAACGCGCCTTGTCCGAAAATAACCCATTGTTCTACCGAGTCACTCGTCGCTACATAAATTGTCGTTTGACGACGTTTCAACTCTTGTACAAGCCGCTCAATTCGCTCGTCTGCCGTTTCTTTCTCTCTCGTATAAACAACTTGAATATTCGACCCTTTATGGACAGCTTCTTTTCCTTTTTGTAAATGTGCATCGAATACGAGTATAATACGCCACTTCATATAAGCCGCATACTCTTCTAAACGCTCTTCTAATTCCCGGCGTGCTAAATCTAAACTCATCAATTTCAATTTTTGTAATTCTGGCCAATCGCCGATGATATTATATCCATCGACGATTAACACAGTATCTCTTTTCTTTTTTCTTCTCGTCATTTTTTGGCGAGCGGATGTCGCTTACGATACACTTCATACATTAAAATTGCCGCTGCTACTGAAGCGTTTAAAGACGTCACTTGACCGACCATCGGCATTTGGTAAAGAAAGTCACAACGTTCTTTTAAAATGCGTGACATCCCTTTCCCTTCACTTCCGATAATGACAGCGAGTGGCAACGTCGCATCCATATGACGATAATCGGTTTTGTTTCCCGCGTCTGTTCCTGCAATCCATACGCCACGCTCTTTCAATTCATCAACCGTCTGCGATAAATTGTTCACGCGCACGACTGGGATATACTCAATAGCTCCCGTAGATGCCTTCGCTACGGTTGACGTAAGTGCGACTGAACGACGTTTCGGTATGATGATCCCGTGTGCTCCGACGGCGTCTGCCGTTCGCATAATAGACCCTAAATTGTGCGGGTCTTCCAGTTCATCTAAAATGATGAAAAACGGATCTTGCTGGCGCTCTTCCGCAATCGCGAATAAGTCTTCCAATTCAGCATATTCATACGCTGCCACCGATGCTACAATCCCTTGATGATTCGATGACGTCAATTGATCCAACTTCTTTTTAGGGACGGTTTGGACGACGATTTTCGTCGGACGTACTAGTTTCATTAGCTCATCATACGTCTTTTTTTGCGTTCCTTCTGCTACCCATATTTTATTCAACTCTCGACCTGCTCGTAACGCTTCGAACACAGGATTTTTCCCACCGATAATCTCTTCCTCTTTGCTCATCACGCTCTTCCTCCTTTTTCTATTGTAGTAATGGCATAGTCATACCATTCTGTTAACCGTTCTTCTCGTTTCAATAAATATAAATAACCAATCACCGCTTCGAATGCCGTACTTAAATTATACGTTTGAATCGATGTATGTTTCGGTACACTATGAGACTTTGCGTTGCGACCTCTTCGAAAAACTGCCGCTTCTTCCTCTGTCATAAACTGCTCTTCTTGCATCTTTTGAATGATTGATGCTTGCGCTTTTGCCGACACGTAACTCGTCGCATAATGATGCAATTTATTCGGTTTCGTCATTCCTTTATGGATGAGTCTTTCACGAATGACTCGCTCGTAAACCGCATCCCCCATGTAAGCTAATGTGAGGGCATTTAACTGTTTTACCTCTCCTGCTGTTAACTCTTTCACTGGATGTATTAGCCTCTTTTCCATCTCGTGCCTTGCGCTGTATCTTCCAACACGATACCTTCTGCTTGTAGTAAATCACGAATTTCGTCCGCTCGTGCAAAATCGCGGTTTTTACGTGCTTCTAATCGCTCTTCAATCAATTGATCAATGCGCTCATCTAAGCTCGCTTCTTCTTGTTGACCGAGTTCAATGCCTAGAATATTCATCAATTGTTTTAATTCTTTTTCAAAACGTTTTAATACCTCGAGGTCCGTCTGTTCTTCTAATAAATAAACGTTCGCTAATTTCGCTAATTCAAAAATAGCTGCGATTCCGTTTGCTGTATTGAAGTCATCGTCCATCGCACGTGTAAAAGCATCGACTTGCTCTTGAATTTTGTCCATCCAAGGTGTCACATCATCGGCTAAGTTCGTGCTATGCGCCATACGATACTTCACGTTCGCATACGCTGTTTCGATACGCTCCAACCCGTTCGCCGCACTTTCTACTAATTCTTGTGAGAAGTTAATCGGGTGACGGTAGTGAACCGATAACATGAAGAAACGTAACACTTTCGGATCGATTTGTTTTCGAATATCCGTCACTGTAATGAAGTTACCGAGTGACTTACTCATCTTTTCATTTTCAACGTTAATGTAGCCATTATGCATCCAGTAGTTCGCGAATGTTTTTCCTGTCATCGCTTCCGACTGTGCTATTTCATTTTCGTGGTGTGGGAATGTTAAATCTTGTCCTCCCGCGTGAATGTCAATCGTATCTCCGAGATGTTCACGAGCCATGACAGAACATTCGATATGCCATCCTGGACGACCTTTCCCCCACGGACTATCCCAAGCAACTTCGCCGTCCTTCGCTTTTTTCCAAAGCGCAAAGTCGAGAGCGTTGTCTTTTTGTTCGTTTTTTTCGATACGTGCACCGACACGTAATTCATCGATTGATTGATGAGATAACTTTCCGTAACCGTCAAACTTTGCCGTTCTGAAATAAACATCACCATTGCTTTCATAAGCATAATCTTTTTCGACTAGCACTTCGATAAATTTCACGATATCTTCGATGTGATCCGTAACACGTGGATGCGCATCTGCTCGCGCACAACCGAGCGCTTCTACGTCCTCGAAATACGCATCGATAAAGCGGTCCGTCAATTCACGGACATCTTCTCCTAACTCGTTTGCCGCACGAATAATTTTATCGTCGACATCCGTAAAATTCGAAATATATTTCACATCATACCCGCGATACTGTAAATAGCGACGTACAGTGTCGAAGGCGATAACTGGGCGAGCGTTTCCGATATGGATGTAGTTATATACAGTCGGTCCACATACGTACATCGATACTTTTCCTTCTTCAATCGGTACAAACTTTTCTTTTTTACGTGTCAACGTGTTATAAATTTGAATCATTTAGCGTCCCTCCATTTGATCAATTCGTTCTGTTAATTCATTCACTTGCTGTTGTAATTGCGCTACATCTTTTCGTAACAATTCATTCATCGTAAGCGCGCTATTTTGCTTTAGTTCGTCAATTTGTTGTTGAAGTTGTTTCACTGCGTCTGATACAGGATCTGGCATGTTGCCATGGTTGAAATGTTCTTCTCTCACTCGTTTTCCATCTTGCATGACGACTTTTCCTGGAATTCCTACTACTGTGGCATTGGGCGGAACTTCTTTCAACACGACAGAGCCCGCTCCAATTTTACTGTTTGCGCCGATTGTAATCGAGCCAAGCACCTTCGCGCCAGCAGCAATTAACACACCATCTTCCAATGTCGGATGACGCTTCCCTTGTTCCTTACCCGTTCCACCTAATGTCACTCCTTGATAAATCGTCACATCATCTCCGATCTCACACGTTTCGCCAATAACAACTCCCATTCCGTGGTCGATAAATAGACGTCGGCCTAATTTCGCTCCAGGGTGAATTTCGATACCCGACACCCAACGGCTAAACTGCGAAGTTGCACGGGCAAAAAAATAAAGACGATGACGGAAAAACCAATGTGCGATTCGATGGAACCAAACAGCATGCAATCCTGAATACGTAATGATTACTTCAAAAACACTTCTCGCCGCAGGGTCTTGCTCCATAATACAACGAATATCTTCTTTCATACGAGCAAACATCATATAAAACCTCCTCAACTAATCTCAAAGGAACGACAAAAACGCCTCTATCCTGACGATAGAGACGCTTTTGCGCGGTTCCACTCCACTTAAAGATGCCTACTCAAATAAGCATCTTTCACTTAAACTTTGTAACGGAAGTTAACCGTTCGCCTCTACTCTCATTTCGAAACGACGCTCAAAGGGGCATTCGATGATGAAGCAATCGGACTTCTTTCACCAGTGTGAAATCCTCTCTGCAGATTGATTCAATCATGTACTCTTCCTTTTCTACGCTTTACTGTGCATATTTCGCAACGCGATCAATCGCTACTTCTTTACCGATTAACGCAATCGCATTTGGTAATTCTGGTCCACGCATTTCACCTGTCGTCACAACACGAATTGGCATGAATAAATTTTTACCTTTATGGCCCGTTTCTTTTTGTACTGCTTTAATTGCTGCTTTAATATTTTCAGCTGTGAACTGTTCCATCGATTCAAACTGTGCTTTTAATGCTGTCATCACTTCTGGAACTTGTTCGCCCGCTAACACTTCTTGTGCCGCTTCATCGTAGTCGATTTCTTTCGTAAAGAATTGAGTCGTTAATTCTACGATTTCTGCACCGAAGCTTAATTGTTCATGATACAGAGCGATTAAATCGCGCACCCACGCTTCTTCTTCCGCTGTCATCGTCTCGCTGACACGCCCTGCTTTTTGTAAGTGTGGCAATGTGAGTGCGACAACTTCGTCTAACTCTAACTGTTTAATATATTGGTTGTTCATCCAAGTTAACTTATCTTTGTCAAACATCGATGGCGATTTTGCCAAACGTTTTTCATCAAAGATTTCAATCAACTGTTCTTTCGTGAAGATCTCTTCTTCTCCACCTGGTGACCATCCGAGTAATGCGAAGAAGTTGAACATCGCTTCTGGTAAGTAACCTAAATCTTTGTACTGTGAAACGAATTGAATAATCGATTCGTCACGTTTCGATAATTTTTTACGATCTTCGTTCACGATCAATGTCATATGACCGAATGTTGGTGATTCCCAACCGAGTGCATCAAACACCATAATTTGACGTGGTGTATTCGTTAAATGCTCTTCTCCACGGAAAATATGCGTCATTTCCATCAAGTGGTCATCAATTACAACTGCGAAGTTATACGTTGGAATTCCGTTCGCTTTCACAATCACCCAATCACCGATATCTTCTGATTCAAATGCTACATCGCCACGTACGAGGTCCGTAAATTTGTACGTGACACCTTCAGGTACAGCGAAGCGCAATGTATATGGTTTACCTGCTGCTTCTTGTGCTTGAATTTCTTCTTCTGATAAATGACGACATTTACCTGAATACATCGGCGCTGCGATGCCTGAAGCTTTTTGCGCTTCACGCTCTGCTTCTAACTCTTCTGTCGTACAGAAACATTTATATGCTTTACCTTCCTCTAATAATTGGTTCGCATATTTCGTATACGTATCGAGACGATCTGTTTGACGGTACGGTGCATACGGTCCACCGATATCAACAGACTCATCATATTCTAAACCTAACCATTTTAAATTATCGAGTTGTGAACGCTCTCCACCTTCGATATTACGTTCTGTATCTGTATCTTCAATACGAACGATAAATTTCCCACCGTGGTGACGTGCGTATAAATAGTTGAATAATGCTGTACGTGCTCCTCCGATATGTAAATGTCCAGTCGGACTTGGGGCATAGCGTACTCGAACTTCTTTTGTCATTGTTGTTGTCTCTCCCAACATTTAGTTGTCTACTTCATCATTTTAGCACGTTTCGACTCGCTTTGAAAAGAAGGTCACTTTTTT
>JASLHQ010000211.1 GCA_030152265.1 Savagea sp. | reverse complement strand
ACCGGGATCAGTGAGCCGATTCCGGTCGCTCAAACGTTTACGTACATGGACGATGCGCTCGGCATTCAATTGTCGGACCGCTGCCGTTTAGATACGATGGTGACCGTTGTCGACGCGAAACGCTTCTGGGACGATTATCAATCAGGGGAATCATTGCTCGATCGGAAAGAAGCAGTTGACCATACCGACGACCGAGATGTCGCGGATTTATTAATTGACCAAATTGAATTTTGTGACGTGTTACTGCTGAATAAATGCGATTTATTAAAAGAGGAACAATTGTCGCAATTAGAAGCGTTTTTACGTAAAGTGCAACCGTCAGCGAAATTGATTCGCACGACGAATAGTGCGGTGGACATTGATGAAGTAATCAATACGAAGCGTTTTGACTTTGAACAATCGTTACACCACGCAGGGTGGATTCAAGAACTTGAACACGGGCCTGAACAACATACGCCGGAGACAGAAGAGTATGGCATTACGTCATTCGTCTACCGTGCTCATGAACCATTCCATCCGACGCGTTTTCGAGAATGGTGTAATGAACTGCCTCTCGAAGTGGTGCGCGCGAAAGGCTTTATGTACGTGGCGAGCCATTATGATATCGCGATGACGATGAGTCAAGCGGGAAGTACAGTTACAATCGCACCGCAAGCCCATTGGCAAGCGAGTTTACCAGATGCGGCGAAACGAGCGGCGAAAGAAGAAGATCCGTCATTCGGTGAAGATTGGCATCCGGTCTATGGCGACCGCATCAATGAGCTCGTATTCATCGGAATCGAGATGGATGAACAAGCCATTCGCGCGTCACTCGATGCTTGTTTAATGACAGAAGAAGAACTTGCGGAACCGTTTGATACGCTTGAGACGTATATGGCATAAAAAAACGTCCATCATGCTAGCTTGAGCTATACATGATGGACGTTTTTCAGTTAAGAAGCGGATGTATTTTTGGAGAAACGATCGACGATTAGTGCGAGAGCACCGTCGCCTGTAACGTTTGTCGCTGTTCCGAAGCTATCTTGTGCTAAGTATAACGCGATCATTAACGCAATCATCGACTCATCGAAGCCGAGCATCGACGTTAAAAATCCGACCGCTGCCATTACCGCACCACCTGGCACGCCTGGCGCTGCAATCATTGCGATCCCTAATACGAAAATAAATTTCGCATAGCTTGCAAATTCAATCGGCATTCCTGTCATTAATAACACACCGATTGAACAAGAAACGAGCGTAATCATACTTCCCGATAAATGAATCGTAGCGAAAAGCGGAACCGTAAAGTTTACGACACGGTCTGACGCTCCTGTTTGTTTCGCTTGACGCAATGTGACGGGAATCGTCGCTGCCGACGACTGTGTTCCAACTGCTGTCATGTACGCAGGCATCATCGTTTTCAATAAACCGAATGGATTTTTCTTATGTAAAGAACCCGCTACAGTATATTGCAACGTTAACATGACGAAGTGTAAAACGATAATCATGACGAATACGCCAGCGAATACCGCTAAAATTTTCCCTGTTTTTCCTGCGAATGTCATGTTGAGGAAAATACCGAAAATATGGAACGGTAATAAAGGAATGATCGCATACGTAATGACTTTTTCAATTAAAGCGTTAAACTCATTAAATACAGCGAGCATCGCTTTACTATTGATGGAAGCCATTCCGATACCGAGAATAAATGCGAGCAATAATGCAGACATAACGCCCATAATCGGTGCGATTTCAATGTCTAGGAAGCTTTCCAACGGATCGCGTCCAGCGCTTAAAATCGACTCACCTTCAATTCCTCCGATGAAGTTCGGAAGTAAGTTCGATGCAACGACATACGCTAAAAGTCCAGCAATAATGGTAGAAATATAAGCCGTTACAGTCGATAAGCCGAGTAATTTTCCAGCACCTTTCCCTAAATTAGCAATACCTGGTGTAATAAATGCAATAATAATTAATGGTACGACAAAGTCTAAGAAACTGCCGAATAATAAGTTAAATGTCGCAAAAAATCGGACGAATCCTTCTGTGAACCCTTCATGCAGACTCGGTAAAAACGTACCGAATAGGACGGCTAGTGCGATGGCGATAATAATGCGCCAGACTAACCCGATTTTCACTTTCATGTGCAAAACTCCCTCTCTATTTTCCAAACATTTTGTTAATGGAAACCTCTTTACTTTACCATATTAAAGTATGTTTGAAAATAGTAACTCCCTTATCTACTAAAAAACGCCACAAACAAATATTTAGTTTGAGACGTTTTGTTGTTGAATATATTGAGAAATGACACCGACATCGTAATGATTCAGTACGTCGTCTCCTTTTAACCATTCGTAATACATCGGATGAAGGACGGCCTCGCGATGCGTGTAATTGTATAAAATCGGTAACTCCTCACCGACACGTAAAGATTGGCTCGCACGTTTTGGAAAAGTGACGCTAAATTCAAATGATTGTCCTTCTATTTTCACACGTACATACCATTCTCGTTTCGCGACTCGTTTCGCTTCTTCAATCAATGCTAGACCTTCTGCTGCTCCTGCATACAGCCAAATGAGTTTCACTTGTTTATAATATGCACGTTCCACTGCTTCTCGTCGTTTGTGACTTTTTCGAATCAAGATGAAAAGAACGATCCAAAAAAGAGCGATTCCCCACCACATGAAACCCCCTCCTATACTTTTATTATGAGAGAGGAGAATGAGAGTTTCAAGCTTTTATTGTATTTCTAAACGAAGATAAATAATCGATACGTAAATGGAATGTTAAAGAAAACAAGTTTTTCAATGCATAACGTTTTATAAAAATACAACTTTTATAAAAGAAAGACTTGTCAGAATATTTGGGTAGTGGTATAGTTTTACCTAACGCTCGTTAGGTGGTGAAACTATGACAAAAGATAAAATTTTAAAATCCGCTTTACAATTATATGCCCAAGAAGGATATCATGGGGCTTCTATGGCTAAAATTGCGAAAGGCGCTGACATTAAAGCAGCTTCTATTTATTTCTTCTTTAAAAATAAAGAAGCACTTTTTCAAGAATTATTTCAACACGTATTAATGGATCATTTTAATTACGTTCGGTACAAGATGGATCAAGTAATGAAAGAAAGATTAAGTATTGAAACAATTATAAGAACGTTAGTATCATCTGTTTCCCATTATCATCGAAAGCATGCAGTCGAAACGAGGGCTTACATCGCTTTAGTAACCGCCCCTCCTGTAATGGCTAAATCGATTTTAGCGAATCATATGAAATCGTTCGATCAATGGTTAACATCGACCTTATCTTCTATTTTGACAGAAGAACGATTAAGTCCCGAAGATTGTGAAACGCTCAGTCAATTGATCGTTTTACAAATGGACGGATTATTTTGGGAGTTAAATTTTTATGATGATGCAAAGATTGAAAAGCAGACGGATGTAGCTGTTCGTTTTATATTATTTTATTTGAAACAATTACAAGATTGAGGGGATTAAGATGAATGATTATGCAAGGGAAGTTGTACCGCAAAGTGAACGGAAATGGTGGGTTTCTATCAGTTTTGTATGGATTGCGGTAGGAATTGATTTATCAGCAATGCTTTTCGGAGCAGAGCTGGGGAGTGGGATGAGTTTTCGAGATGCTTTATTTTCAGTTGTAATTGGTTCGATTTTGCTTGGAATTTTAGCAGCATTTTGCGCATATGTCGGTGCGGTAACCGGTTTATCGACCTCAATGATTTCCCGTTTCACATTCGGTGCGCATGGTGCAAAAATTGTTTCTTTATTTTTAGCAATATCATTGATGGGATGGTTCGGGGTACAGACGGGATTTTTCGCTGAAAACGCTCAAGTAACAATGATTGAGACATTCGGTGTCACACCTCCTCTTTGGTTATTATCTTTAATCGGCGGAGTGTTGATGATGACAACCGCTGTTATAGGATATCAAGCGATTGAACGTTTAAGTGTATGGAGTGTTCCGCTTTTATTAGCGCTCGTCATGTTAGCAGTTATTTTAGCTGTTCGTATGAATGGGGTGGGTGCATTATCATCGCCTGTGGAAAATGTATTTTCCATCGGTATGGCGATTTCGTTAGTCATTAGTATTTTTGTTGTAGGGGCGGTGATTTCTCCTGATGTGTCGCGTTGGGCACGTACACCGAAAGACGCGATACTCGCATCATTTTTCGGATTTTTCTTTGGAAATACGTTTATGATTACAATGGCGATTATTTTATCTCGAGTCATGGATGAAAGTAGTTTAACGACGATTATGATGGCTGTTGGATTAGGTGTTCCGGGAATTTTAGTGTTAATTTTAGCACAATGGACGACGAATACGAGTAATGCCTATTCTTCAGGGCTCGGTCTTTCCGTAATATTTCCGAATATTAAAAAATCAACATTAACAATTTTCGCAGGGTCAATAGGGACGTTGTTAGCAGTTTTAGGAATTTACGGTCATTTTATCGACTTTTTGACCGTGATGACAATGTTCATTGCACCGATTGGTGGAGTGTATACCGCAAGTTTTTATGTTGGAAAACGATCGACATTTCATGAAAAATATGTCGTTTCTTATCGGAAATTACCACTTCTCGCATGGGGGATTGGTTCAGTAGTGAGTTGGTTGACGATGGAAGCACCGATCGGTTTGGAGTTATTTACGATTACATCGATATCTTCTTTAGATAGTTTTATTGTTGCATTTTTAGCACAAACGTTATTTATTCAAATACAAAAGAAAGATGGAGGGCGTATGACAGATGAGATGGTTAACGGAAAATGATATTGAACATATTGCAATAGGGGCGGCAGTGCTAGGAACAGGTGGAGGTGGAGATCCGTTCATTGGAAAGATGATGGCGTTAGGGGCAATTGAAAAATACGGACCTGTCAAAGTTATCGGTGTAGATGAATTACGAGATGCCGATTTTGTACTACCTGTTTCAGGCATGGGTGCACCGAGTGTACTCGTTGAAAAAATACCATCATTCGAACAATTAGTGAATCCGTTAAAAGCGTATGAAGAAGCAATTGGAAAAAAAGTGACGGTCATTATGCCGATTGAAGTAGGTGGTGTCAATTCGCTTATTCCTGTAGCAGTGGCTGCGATGACAGGGTTGCCCATTTTAGATGGAGATGCGATGGGGCGCGCCTTCCCAGAAGCACAAATGGTAAGCTTCCATTTGGATGGATTGAAGCCAGAACTTGTCACAATGGCTGATGAACAAGGAAATCATGTGACGATTCGACCTGTCAATGGATTATGGAGTGAAAAACTGTCCCGACAAGTAACGGTAGCAATGGGAGGCTCTACTATTGTGAGTGATTACGGCGTAGATGGAAAACAAGCGAAAAAAAGTGTCATTCCGAATACGTTAACGTTAGCGCAGAAAATTGGAGAGTTGCTAGAAAAAAGGACAGAAGCGATTCATCCGATTGAAAAAATGTTGCAACTTTTAAAAGGGCGTTTACTTTTTAAAGGAAAAGCACAACTCATTAAACGTGGTATTCAAGGAGGCTTCACGAGAGGAGAAGCTCATTTTACCGGAATGGATGAAGATGAGCATAGTGAATGTATATTATATTTCCAAAACGAACATTTAATCGCAAAACGGGATGGCCGTCCTGTCGCATTAACTCCTGATTTAATTGCCGTCTTGGATGAAGAAACCGGAATGCCAATTACGACAGAAGGACTGCGATACGGGGCGCGCGTCATAATTGTCGCTTTTCCTGCTCATGAAAAATGGCGTACGTCGATCGGCATTGAAACGGCAGGTCCGCGTTATTTTAAATATGATATAGATTATGTTCCGTTAGAACAATTGCATGAGGAGGAGTTATCATGATTCGATTAGGAATAGATGTCGGGGGAACGAATACCGATGGAGTTTTAATGGATGAAGCGTACAGAGTGATTACGAGTATGAAAACACCGACGACTGATGATGTTTTTACAGGAATTCAAACGATCATTCAACAATTTGCTTCTCATCCTGGTGTTCGTTTACAAGATATTAAAATTGCCACATTAGGAACGACACATTGTACGAATGCGATTGTTGAAAGAAAACAATTAAATCGTGTAGGCGTTGTCAGACTTTCATTGCCGTCTGGAACGACGATTCCTCCGTTTCTCGGTTGGCCGAAAGATTTAGTTGAAGCGCTCCAGCCAGAAGTCGCACTTATTCATGGTGGATATGAGTATAATGGAGAGCCCATTTCATTCATTCAAGATGAAG
>JASLHQ010000182.1 GCA_030152265.1 Savagea sp. | reverse complement strand
GTTTCAGGGAAAGTGACAGAAGAAATTAAAGTCGTATTGAACGAAGAAGAGTTACAAAAAAATCGTCTCGCACAATCGGATATCGTCCAAGCGATCCAAGCGAATAACGTTTCGATGCCAGGAGAGCCGATTAAGACGGATGACGGAAAACAATTAACGACGCGTATCATTAGCTCATTGACGACATTGGATGACGTTCGAGATGTCGTTGTCGGTCGCACGGAAGCAGGAGAGATGCTTCGTGTGAAAGACGTCGCAACGGTCGACATTCACGATGCGGACTCAGGAGCGCTCACACGTGCGAACGATGACCGAGCTGTTCTCGTCAACGTATTACAAGAATCAGGAGCGAACACAGCGAGCGTATCGAAAGAGTTCAAATCGACGCTCGATGACTTACTCGATAAAAAAGAATATAAAAAAGTCGAAGCGGACATTTTATTTGACCAAGGAGATTACGTCAATTTAGCGATCGGCAATATCGGACAGTCGTTATTACTCGGTGGATTGTTCGCGATGATCGTCTTATTCGTCTTTTTACACGGAATTAAAAGTCCAATCATTATCGGTGTTGCGATTCCTTATTCTGTTATCGTGACATTCGTGCTCATGTTTTTCGCAGACTTCTCACTCAACATTATGACGCTCGGTGCGCTCGCACTCGGTATCGGGATGCTCGTCGATAATGCGATCGTCGTCATCGAAAATATCGAACGACATTTAGCGATGGGGAAAGAAGCGAATATTGCAGCACGTGACGGAGCGAAAGAAATTGGCGGTGCGATTACAGCATCGACATTGACGACATTAGCCGTCTTCGTCCCTGTTATTTTCATTAGTGGTCTAATCGGCCAAATTTTCACCGAATTCGCATTGACGATTTCGTTCAGTTTATTTGCCTCACTCGTCGTCGCTTTAACGGTCGTACCGATGATGGCGAGCAAAATGTTAAAAACGCCAGATTTAGAGTTGCTAGCGGCGCGCAAACGCCGTACGAAAAAGAGCAATCGTTTCGGAAGTACGATTCGTTGGGCGCTCGATAATCGTCCAGTCGTTTTACTTGCGACAATCATCGTGCTCGGTGCGAGTATATTCGGATTGACACGTGTCGGGACAGAATTTTTACCACCGACAGATGAAGGGTTCGTTTCCGTAGCGGTCGAATTGCCAAACGGTGCATCTGTTGAATCGACGGACAAAATTGTGAAAGAAATTGAAGAAGAATTACAGCGTGAAAAAGACGTTGAAGTGTACGTCAGCTTAGTTGGCGGTACACAACAAAATATGGCGCAAGGTACTGCGCAAACGAATGTCGCTGAAATTTATATTAAAATGGTGCCACTCGAAGATCGAAGCCGTTCTGTTTTCGAATTCGTCGATGATGTTCAACCCGAAATTGTCGATTTATTAGAAGACCGTGCGACTGTGAATTTCAACTTACAAACAGCAGCAGGTTCTGAGCCGAATACGGTCACATTTTCTTTAAGTGATACGAATGAATCGCGCTTAGAAAAAGCGGTAAAAGAAGTCGATGAAGAACTTCAAGATATGAAATCTGTACTCGAAGTGTCGAATACGTTAGGAGATACGGTTGAAGAAGTTCACGTCACAGTAGACCGTGAAAAAGCAGCAGAACAAGGATTAGCCCCTGCTCAAATTTCACAAACGGTCAACTCAGTAACGCGGGGTACATTCGCGACTCAAATCGTCGGAGAAGATGAAGAAGTGCTCGCGATGTACGTCCAATACGACGAAAAATTCCGTGACAGTATCGATCAATTGAAACAAATTAAATTGTTAACACCTGCTGGAACGTATATCAATTTACAGGATGTTGCGACAGTAGCTATCGCAGAAGCGCCAGTATCGATTCAACGTGTCGATCAAGCGCATTCTGTCTCGTTCACAGTAAAATACGAATCCGATCGCTCACTCGGTGAAATGACGACACAAGTGAATGAGATGATCGATAAGTTAAAATTACCGGAAGAAATCGATATGAATTACGGAGGAGACCGTGAGTTGTTCGAAAGTGCGATCAACGATATGTTGTTAGCGATCGTCCTTGCCGTCGTGCTCGTTTACATCGTCATGGCCGCGCAGTTCGAATCGTTCAAATATCCGTTCGTCATCATGTTCTCAGTACCGCTCATGGTCATCGGGGTTGCGATTGGATTATTCGTAACGAATACACCGCTCAGCGTAACAGCTGTCATCGGGGTGCTCGTGCTCGTCGGGATTGTCGTCAACAACGGAATTGTGCTCGTTGATTACATTAATCAACAAAAAGAAAAAGGCATGCATTCGTACGAGGCGATCATTCACTCCGCTGAAGTGCGGGTTCGTCCGATTTTAATGACAGCTTTAACGACGATTCTCGGTTTATTACCGCTCGCGCTCGGAATTGGAGAAGGTACGGAAATGAACCAACCGATGGGAATCGCCGTCATCGGTGGATTGCTCACATCAACATTGCTCACATTGTATATCGTACCGGTCATGTACAGCTTGTTTGATAGCCAAACGAGAAGTAAGAAAAATTGGCCAGAAGACGTAAAATAATGTTTGCAAGTCGGGAGATTGTGGTATACTAATTGTACAAACAAGATCCCGACAATTTCATATCACTTTGACAGTTGTCAAAGGGGAGTAGCTTTAGGAGAAATCCTATCTCAACGTCGTCAATACATGACGGAAGTCATCGGTGTTGAGAGCTTAGATTAAATCTAAATTAGCGAGACCTTTGCCTATTTATTAGGCGAGGTCTCTTTTTGTTTGCAAAAAAGGAGGAAGATTGAATGGAAACGATATTATTGGAGTATGCATGGGTATTGCTCGTGCTCATTTTATTGGAAGGTTTATTATCGGCAGATAACGCTGTCGTCATGGCGGTTATGGTGCGTCATTTACCGAAAGTTCAACAGAAAAAAGCATTGTTTTACGGCTTGCTCGGAGCGTTCGTCTTCCGATTTGCAGCACTCTTTTTAATTACGACACTCGTCAAATATTGGTGGATTCAAGCACTCGGAGCAGCTTACTTACTGTTCATGTCGGCTAAAAGCTTATACGACTTATATCACGAGTCGAGCGAAACGGCAGAAGATTTATTGGAAAAACCGCGTAAAAAATCTGGTTTTTGGATGACGGTTTTAAAAGTCGAATTAGCAGACATTGCGTTTGCACTCGATTCAATGTTAGCAGCTGTCGCACTTGCGGTGACGTTGCCAGCGCTCGGGAATTTTGAAATCGGTGGAATTAACGGTGGACAGTTTGCGGTCATCTTCATCGGTGGGATTATCGGATTAATTTTAATTCGATTTGCGGCACGTAAATTTATCGTCTTACTTGAAAAATATCCGAAGTTGGAAGTGGCAGCGTATTTAATCGTCGGATGGGTCGGAGTGAAATTGCTCGTTTTAACACTCGCACACGAAAGCTTACAAATTATCGACCCTGCATTCCCACACTCGACATTGTGGAAAATGACGTTCTGGATCGTCTTAATCGGTCTCGTCGTGTACGGTTATCTTTCAAGTGTTCGTCAAAATAAAAAAGCCGCTTAAAAGTGACTAAATGATGAATGAAAAAGCGAATGTGTATCTTTTGATGCACGTTCGCTTTCGTTTTTTAGAAGAAAGTACGATATACTGAAAGTAATGAATAGAAGGAGGGATTTTGTATGGGTAGAGTACAAGATCGAGTGGCAATTATTACAGGTGCAGCGAGCGGTATGGGAAAGGAAGCAGCATTGTTGTTTGCGAAAGAAGGAGCGATCGTCATTGCGACCGATATGAACGGTGCAGGAGCGGAAGAAGTCGTTCAACAAATTGAAGCGTCTGGAGGACGAGGATTAGCGTTTG
This sequence comes from Savagea sp., assembly GCA_030152265.1. GTDB lineage: Bacteria > Bacillota > Bacilli > Bacillales_A > Planococcaceae > Savagea. The sequence goes on along the minus strand of JASLHQ010000182.1, from coordinate 1,890 downwards.
AACATAATGTGACGGACGAAGTAGCGTGGCAAGCAATCGTAAAAGAAGCGGTTGAAAAATACGGAAAAGTAGACATTCTCGTTAACAACGCAGGCGTTTCTCAAAGTATTTCATTTGAAGAAGTGAGTGCGGAGCAGTGGGATTTCGTCATGGATGTCAATTTAAAGAGTATTTTGTTCGGTGTCCGAGCAACATTGCCAGCGATGCGTCAAGCAGGTGGAGGATCGATTGTGAACATTTCATCGATCGCGGGACTGACAGGCGGTTCAGGTGCAGGAGCTTACACAGCATCGAAATCAGGCTTACGTGGTTTGACGAAAGCGTTAGCGAACGATTACGGAAAAGAAAATATTCGTGTAAATTCGATTCACCCTGGTTACATTATGACACCGATGAGTGAGCCGTATTTAGAATCGGAGCAGTATAAGCAATGGTTCATGGCGAACACGCCGTTAAAACGTTACGGTAAGCCGGAAGAAATTGCGAAAGCGATGCTCTTTTTAGCTTCGGATGATGCATCATTTATTACAGGTGTAGAACTTCCTGTAGATGGTGGTGTGACAGCGATTTAAAGTATGGAAGAGAAGAGGCTGAATGTCTTTTCTCTTTTTTTCTTTCCTTTTGGAGTGAAGTTGATTAAAATACTTGAATAGCAACCCTTTAGAAAGGAAGAGATCGTTCATGAAACGGATGCGGATTTCGCCTGAAAAAATTAATAAATATACACCTGCTCAATTGATCGTGTTCTATTACTTTATGGCGATTACCGTATCGTATATTTTGCTGAACTTGCCTGGAGTATATTTACCAGGAGTTCATGTCACGTTTATCGATAGTTTATTCACTGCGGTGAGTGCGGTCAGTGTAACGGGATTATCGACGATCAGTATCGGTGGTACATATACGACATTTGGTCTCGTCATGTTAATGCTCGTCTTGCAACTTGGCGGTATCGGTATTATGTCACTCGGTACATTCTTTTGGTTATTAATTAAAAAAAGAATAGGCTTGCGCGAACGTCAGCTCATTATGGTGGACCATAACCAATATTCTTTACAAGGTGTCGTCCATCTCATTCAAGAAATTATTAAAATTATTTTCGTCATTGAGTTGACAGGTGGACTTATTTTATCGATTTATTTGAAGCAGTTTTATGCGACATGGAGTGAATCATTTTTACACGGGATGTTCATGGCCGTTTCGGCGACGACGAATGCTGGATTTGATATTACAGAAGCGTCTCTCATGCCTTACTTCGGAGATTACTTCGTCCAGACAATCGTCATGATTTTAATTGTACTCGGTGCGATCGGTTTCCCTGTTTTAATTGAAGTGAAAAGTTTTGTGAAACGTCGTAACGATAAAGTGCGTTTCCGCTTCTCTTTATTTACAAAAATTACGACTGTAACATTCGGTATTTTACTCGTCTTCGGAACGGTCGTCTTATATGCGATGGAATCATCGAATGCTTTCAGAGGCATGGCATGGCATGAGAAATTTTTCACGTCATTATTCCATTCGGTGTCGGCACGTTCCGCAGGGTTGACGACATTTGATGTGACGCAGTTTACAGAAGCATCGGATATTTTCATTAGTACGCTCATGTTTATCGGAGCTTCCCCGAGTTCGGTAGGTGGCGGAATTCGTACGACGACATTAGCGATTGCGATTTTATTTTTAATTAATTTCGCAAAAGGGAATGATGTCATTCACGTATTTAAGCGTCAAATTAAATTAGTCGATGTGTTCCGTTCATATGCGGTCATCATTTTAGCTGGATTTATGGTCATTACCGCGCTCATCACATTGTTGTTAACAGAGCCGGATGTTCCCGTCGTCGCTTTATTGTTTGAAATTACGTCAGCGTTCGGAACGTGTGGGATGTCGCTC